>JADGNP010000063.1 GCA_017883425.1 Candidatus Sulfotelmatobacter sp.
GGGCTGCTCCGATACGGCCAGGCGGTATGCCAGTTCGAGCGTTGCTTCGGTCGAGCCGGTCTCATCGGAATGCAGCGCGGCGTTGAGGTAATAAATCGGGCGGGAGGCTGCGATGAGTTTTTCCGCGGACGCCTCGTCGGTGCGCCGCGGGTCCGCCAGCGCCGCAGTGGCAGCTTTCAGCCGATCGAGATCCTTGATCCCCGCCTCATCGGCGATGGCGAGCATGAGCATTTCGCGTCCTTCTTCGCTATGCCCAATCGTGAACACGCGAACCCGGGGACTCGCAGCCGCCAGGGCACGCGCATAGGCATAGGTTTTCTCGGTGCCCAGCAGTTCTCCCGGAGCGCCCATGATCCGCCCCAGAAACTTCTCAGGAGACGGAACGCTATCGGATTGGGGAATATACGAGACCCAAGGTGAAACGAAATGCGGATCAGTCGTAGCCGCCGCGATGGCCTCGACCGACCCGGGCTCAGGGACATCAGGGCTTTGCGCTATCGCGTTGACGGTCAACCACGCAAGCAACAACATCCACACCAGCACAGGTCGGAACATGAGGGGCCCCCGGAGGTAGATTGACGCGAAAGTTTAGCACGCGCCCACCGTGGCAAGCCTTAGGCATAGACCATCTAACGCTGGCGATTGACGGTGAGCGATGGGCTCCGCGAATGGGAAGGGCACGACTTCAGTCGTGCCATAACACCCGCACCGGGAAGTCGGCTTCAGCCGCTGGGGGCTGCTTGCTGTCGGAGCACGTTTTCCACAGCTCTTCGTGACATCCGTCACAGCCAGCACTGCACCCAAGTCCGTAAGGTGGGTAACTGGTACATCAGGACGAAGGATCAGGACTTCGTGTGCCCGCGGGCCTTCCCTCGCGTACCCGTCGCCACATGCTCTACAAGACTCTCAGCGCCGCCGTTTATGGCATCGATGCCAACATTATTCAGGTGGAAGTCGACTGCTCCGGCATCAAGTGCGATCAGGACCACTTCCACACCGTCGGCCTGCCCGACGCCGCCGTCCGCGAGAGCCGCGACCGCGTGCGCGCCGCTCTGAAAAACTGCGGCTACGACATCCCACCCACGCATATCACCATCAACCTCGCCCCCGCCGACATCAAGAAAGAAGGTTCCGGATTCGACCTGCCCATGGCCCTCGGCATCGTCGGAGCCTACGGCGGCCTCACCAAAAAGGAAATGCCCGACTGCCTGTTCGTCGGAGAACTCTCTCTCGACGGTGGCGTGCGCGGCGTCCGCGGCGCTCTGCCCATTGCCATCGAGGCCCGCGGGCGAAAGATTTCCCGCATGGTTGTCCCCGAAGCCAACGCCAAGGAAGCCGCCATGGTCTCAGGCCTGGATGTCTACCCCGTGCGCTCGCTGCTCGACGTGATTCATTTCGTGAACTCGGGCAATGGCATCCTTCCCATCAAGGCCGATGGCGACTCGCTGCTGCGCGAGTCCCAACAATTCTTCGTCGACTTCAAAGACGTCCGCGGCCAGCAGACCGCCAAACGCGCCATCGAGATCGCCTGCGCCGGAGGCCACAACATCCTCATGATCGGCCCGCCCGGCTCCGGCAAGACCATGCTCGCCAAGCGCATGCCCACCATCCTGCCGCCGCTGACCTTCGAAGAGGCGCTGGAGACCACCAAGATCCACAGCGTGGCCGGAGTGCTCGAGCAAGGCACCGGCCTGGTCGGAACGCGCCCCTACCGTTCGCCGCATCACACCATCTCCGATGCCGGCCTGATCGGCGGCGGCGTCATCCCGCGACCCGGCGAAGTTTCGCTCGCCCACAATGGATTACTCTTTCTCGACGAACTGCCCGAGTTTCCCCGCAACGTGCTCGAAGTTCTCCGGCAGCCGCTCGAAGACGGCACGGTCAGCATTGCCCGCGCCTCCATGTCCCTCACGTTCCCGGCGCGCTTCATGCTGGCCGCCGCCATGAACCCCTGCCCCTGCGGCTTCCACAACGACCGCACCCGCGACTGCCAGTGCACCACCCCGATGATCCAGCGCTACGTCTCCAAGATTTCCGGCCCGCTCATGGACCGCATCGACATCCACATCGACGTTCCCGCCGTGAACTACAAAGAAATGCGCTCCACCAGCGAACCGGAGAGCTCGGCCAAGATTCGCGAGCGCGTCATCCGCGCCCGCCAGAAACAGTTGGCGCGCTTCGCCACGTCCCGCGAAAAGCTCTACTGCAACGCCCAGATGTCCTCCCGCCACATCCGCACCTTCTGCGAACTGTCCGCCGATTGCGAGCGCCTGCTCGAACGCGCCATGACCCAGCAAGGCCTGAGCGCCCGCGCCCACGACCGCATCCTGAAAGTAGCCCGCACCGTCGCCGACCTGGAAGACTCCGCCAATCTAGAACCCAAACACATCGCCGAAGCCATCCAATACCGTAGCCTCGACCGCACGTATTGGGCGTAGGGTGTGCAAAATCCGGTTTGCCTACTCTATAAAGACGTTGTCAAAGTTTGCCTCGATGTATACCCAGGCCGCATTCGCAGTGCAATTAGAGGGAAAAGTATTTACGGTCAGGACTTTTGAAGGGTTCGTCGCGGCACTGGTGTCGGCGAGTGTGTAAGGCATCAGCGATTGCGTCTTCTCGTGCGTAATGCGGTTTGCCCAACCTGCAATGAACTGGTGGTTCGGCTGATCCCACAACAAGGTTACTGTGACTGGAGTCCCCATGGGAACGGTTCCCAGCGGGAAGTAGGCGAAGTAGTTGTAGCCCTGAGAGATTTGCCCGTATGCGGTCAATTGCCCGGCCGGATCCGAAGCGGCGCGTCCGAAGGCTACATGGCCTCCCACGTCATCGTTCGGATCGCCGGTACCCGTATTGAAGAATGTGGCATCAATGTGCGCCGCGCCCCCAAATTGTGGGTTCGCCGCACAACCCGATTCCTCGATGTTTCGGACCAGGAGATCGGTCGTGATGCGCTTGATTGATGCTGGATTAGCGAAGCTCAAGCTGGCAGAGCCAAACTGGAAACCCACGTCGTTGTCTCTCTGGCCAAAATTGCGGTGGACCATTCGGAGTTGGCCGCCTTGGATCTCACGAGTGCATTCCAGTTCCAGCCCATTCTCCGTGAAGCAGGCACCGAATGTATTCCATTTCAGCGGATTGAGGAGCCGCTGATTGAAGTCATCGTAAGGGATCGACTTTTGAGCTGAGGCCTGCGCACCTGATTTCGACGAGTCGGGAGTCGGGGACTGGGCCAGGGCCATCGTGCTCAGCAGTACGCAGACAATCAAAATATCTGAAATCTTGAATTTCATATTGTTCTCCCTGCATCTGGATTTTCGCTAAAGGGTCAACTGAGATTCATACGTAAGGGGAACGCCGCCCTTTCGCTCCGCCTGAACAAAAAGCGTGCTTGTTCGTGAGCTGTGGTCTCCACTACTCGTGTCTGGCGTCCAGTATTTCTGCCATCTTGCCGTCTACGCTACTTGTCATTCGATACACCCGAAACGCAGAATTGACCTGCGTTCATACGACCGTGAGTTTAGGCCGGGAATTGCTTTTGGGCAACTACCCTGTAACTGTCCCAACCCGGCGATTACGCTCACCACCCATCCGATGACCGCACAATCTGAGCGCCCCTCGCCGACCCCTAGAATCCCTTGGCCTTCAGCATCACGTCCAGATCCTCCGGGTGCAGCGCCCGCACCATCGCATCCTCCCGCCCCAGTTCATTCTGAAATACCAACTGCGCCAGCGATTCTTCCAGCGTGAACGACCCTTGCTTGCGCGTGATGGTGATTTCCTGCTGCAGATGCTGCAGCGCGTTCTTGCGGATATGCTGTCGCGCTCCGTAACCGATCATCAGCAATTCCGCCGCCGGCACGCGGCCTCCGTTCCGCCGCGGAATGAGAGTTTGTGTCAGCATTGCAGCCAACGCCATTGCCATCTCGGCGCGAACCGAGTGCTGCCGCTCCTGCGGGAACGAGTCCGCGATGCGCGAGACCGTCGAGGCCGCGTCGGTCGTGTGTAGGGTCGTGAACACCAGGTGCCCAGTCTCGGCGGCGGAGAGCGCGATTCTCGCGGTCTCCGGGTCGCGCATCTCGCCCACGACGATCACATCCGGCGCCTGCCGCAGGGCCGCTCGCAGCGCGGTGGGGAAGTCCGGAGCATCGATCCCGATTTCCACCTGCTCGATCACACTCAGGTTGTGGGTGTGCTCGTATTCGATCGGATCTTCAATCGTCACAATGTGGCGCGCATCCCGCTGGTTGATTTCGTTCACCAGGGCTGCCAGCGTCGTGGTTTTCCCGGAGCCGGTCGCTCCCCCGATGATCACCAGCCCGCGCTGCAGCCGGGCGAGCGCGCCGACTCCCGCCGGCAGATGAAGCTCGTCGAGAGCCGGCACCCTGGACGGCAGCGCTCGAACCGTCGCGGCCGCGCGTCCCCGCTCGCGATGCAGATTGATGCGGAAACGCCCAACGCCCTCGATTCGATAGGACGAATCCGCGATCTGCTTCTGCTGGTACTCCTCACGCGCATGCGCCGCCAGCGCCGGCAGCACTGCAGCTTCGATTTCATCGCCCGTCAGCGGGCCGTCACCGATAGCGATCAGAGTTCCCTCCACCCGTATCGACGCCGGTGCCCGCGGTACCAGCAGCAGATCGCTGCCGTTTCGTGAAACCAGTTGCTCCAGCCATGAATTGAGCTGAACGGATTCGGGCGGCCGGGTCTCCGGGTGAATGACTTGAACGCGGGCTGGATTTCCTTCAGCTGTCATCGTCCTACTTTAGATGCAACAAGGTCTATCTGCGCACCGATGCGAGTCACGGTGTCCGCATTCTACTATTGAGGTTTGCAGAGTATTGTGACACACCACAAAAACTGTCATTCCGAGCGGAGTCGAGGAACCTGCTATTGGACACAGCAGAAAAGCAGGTTTCTCGACTCCGCAAGGTTTGTCCGCTCGCGGACAAACCTTGCTGCGCTCGAAATGACATAAGGGGAAGTGTCACAATACGGGGCAATCCTCAATAAGCCCTTGACCGCCGCCAGGCTCAAGGGTAGCCTCCCGAAGACGTCCGGCAGTCAACCTTACTCGATCAGGAGGCTCCGCATGGTTCCGCTCTCCGCTCTGTGGCTCCCCATCGTACTCTCGGCGGTCATCGTATTCGTCGCCAGTTCCATCATGCACATGGTGCTGCCTTACCACCGTAGTGATTACCAGAAGCTTCCCGACGAGGACAAAGTGCTGGCCGCGGTGCGCGCCGCAGGTGTGAAGCGGGGACTCTACGTCTTCCCATTCTGCACCCACAAGGAAATGAAGTCGCCCGCACTGGTCGAAAAATACAACCAGGGACCGGTTGGGATGATGACTGTGTTCCCCAATGGCCCGCCCGTCATGCCGAAATTCCTGGGTCTGTGGTTCGCCTATTGCCTGATCATCGGCTTTTTCGTTGCCTACCTCACGGCGCACACGGTCGCGCCGGGCGCGTACTATCTGGCCGTCTTTCGCGTCGTCGGGACGGCCGCGTTCCTCGCCTACGGCCTCGGAAATATGAGCAACAGTATTTGGAAAGGGCAGACCTGGAGCATGACTGTCAAGGAAGTGATCGACGGACTGGTTTACGCTCTGCTGACCGCGGGAACGTTCGGCTGGCTGTGGCCGCGCTAGCAGCGCGGCCCATCGCCCCGCTCCGCCTGTTTTTGCGAGGTGCCCGCGGCCCATCGTGGGCGTGCTGCAGAGAATCGAAGGGGGCGAGCGAGATCCTCCCTTCGAAGCCCGACTCACGAAGGCTGACTAAGGAGTTCCTGACGGCGCTCCGGCGATTTCCCACGCGAAACCCGGAACCGCCGACGCCGTGAGGCGTTTCCAAGCTAACTGATTGATTCAAATAGATATAGGCTGGACCGTGCCATTAACAAAATAGGGTCCCCCAGGCAGAGAGTTGCTGGCATGCTACCGGTTGACAAATAAATACTTGACCTCTTCTTCTCTTGCAGCTACATTAACCAGTTCCAGGTACATCCGGAAGCTTCTGGGCCTTATCTTGAGTCACCTGCGCCTACGGAGCCGGCCCAGAAAATTGAGCATCTTCGGTGACCTGTCACGCATCTATTCAAAGTGAGTTTTACGCTTAACTCCTTTACAACCTAATTAGGAATCAGTGACTTAGGGCGAGCTCTGGGGTTCCGGTCACCCTCCTCGGTGGAAGGACGATGGCGCAAGGCCACCATCATACAATAAGGAGAAATAAAGCACATGCGCTCTGATCGTGTGTTTGATGCTTTACAGACTCTGCGGAACCGTTATATGCTTTGTCAGCTTGCCTCCAAGGCCACGCGGAAGTTCCATCGGCCCAGTACCAGAATCCAGGAAACGATGAACGGTGTATTGGACCGGATCGCTGACTCGGAGCGGCAAGAAGTTTTGTCGGAACCAGAGAATTTTGCTGAGGCACAACGGCGGGCTGCTTAACCCAGCCCCGCCTTCCTGCCTGGTAGTACTTGCGTCTTTCCTGAGTCCCCTCCTTTTAAAAATCTCCCGTTGACACTACCGAATAACTCTAGTGCACGGGTTCAGGTGAATCATGACCATTGCTGAATTGAAAGAAAAGAACATCACCGAGTTGACCAAGATCGCAAGGACCTTGGATCTCCCCGGTGCCAGCGGTATGCGTAAGCAGGACTTGATCTTCAAGATCCTGCAGGCGCAGAGCGAAAAAGAAGGCCACATCTTCGCCGAAGGCGTTCTCGAAATCCTGCCCGATGGCTACGGCTTCCTCCGCTCTCCCGATTACAACTACCTCCCAGGGCCCGACGACATCTACGTGTCGCCCTCGCAAATCCGCAAATTCGACCTCAAGACCGGCGACACCATCAGCGGCCAGGTGCGTCCTCCGCACGAAGGCGAAAAATATTTCGCGCTGGTCAAGATTGAGGCCGTCAACTTCGAATCGCCGGATGAAGCCCGCAACAAAATCTTGTTCGATAACCTGACGCCGTTGTATCCGCAGGAGCGCCTCAAACTCGAGACCACCCGCGAGAACGCCAGCGCCCGCGTCATGGACTTGCTCACGCCCCTCGGCAAGGGACAGCGCGGCCTGATCGTTTCTCCGCCGCGCGCCGGCAAGACCATGCTGCTGCAAAACGTTGCCAACTCGATCACCGCGAATCATCCCGAAGTTGTGCTGATGGTGCTGCTCATCGACGAGCGCCCCGAAGAAGTTACGGATATGCAGCGCTCGGTCAAAGGCGAAGTCATTTCCTCGACCTTCGACGAGCCCGCTGCCCGCCACGTCCAGGTCGCGGAAATGGTGATCGAAAAGGCCAAGCGCCTCGTCGAACACAAGCGCGACGTCGTGATCCTGCTCGATTCCATCACCCGTCTGGCCCGCGCCTACAACACGATCGTTCCGCCCTCCGGCAAAGTGCTCTCCGGCGGCGTGGACTCGAACGCCCTGCAGCGTCCGAAACGTTTCTTCGGCTCCGCCCGCAACATCGAAGAAGGCGGCTCCTTGACGATCATTGCCACCGCCCTGATCGACACTGGTTCCCGCATGGACGACGTGATCTTTGAAGAATTCAAAGGTACGGGTAATTCGGAAATCATCCTCGAGCGCAAACTGGTCGACAAGCGCGTCTTCCCAGCCATCGACATTCAGCGCTCCGGCACGCGTAAGGAAGAGTTGCTCATTCCCAAGGAAGATCTGTCCCGCATCTGGGTTTTGCGCAAGGTCCTGAACCCGCTCTCCCCGGTGGAAGCCATGGAACTGCTGATCGACAAGCTCAGCAAGACCAAAGGAAACAGCGAATTCCTCGCCAACATGAGCGCTCTCTAAACGTTCCCTGAGTCCGTTAGAGAAAGCCAGAGCTTCGGCTCTGGCTTTTGTTTCGTTCCCGTCCTCTGTGCCCTCTGTGGTTAATTTCCTTTTGCCCCGACGTATAATTTTCGTAGAGCAGTGCGGGTTGACTCTCTGCGAGGTTTCCGTGCGATCCAGTTTCGTATGGACAGTAGTCCTTTGCGTTTTCGCCTTCCCCAGTTTTGGGCAGAGCTCGGTGCCGCGCCAGTCGCCTCCGCCACCCACGACAGACATCAACCCGCCCATGGCGGACGGAGATGAAGCGCGCTCCCGCCTCACCAGCGAGATGGCCAAGAAAGCCGCCAAGGAGCGCGTTGCCGCCCTCAAGCACGATACCGACAAGTTGCTGAAGTTGTCGGTCGAACTCAAGCAGTCCGTGGATAAATCAGACGAAAACGTTCTCTCGCTGGACGTGATCAAAAAAGCCGAGGAGATCGAGAAACTCGCCCGCAGCGTCAAAGAAAAGATGAAAGGTCCGAACTAAATCGTGTGGCGACAGCCGCCTCGGCTGTCCCGCCTGGGCGAAGCCCGGCGGCATCGCGCGTGACTCCCTTCCAGAAGCCTCGGGCCGGTTTTCAGAAAAGCCGGCAGCATACCGACGCTACACCCACGATGTTCTCTCCCCAAGAATGGTTGTCCGGAGCAAACAACCGCGGCGACTCTTCCTCACCGAAACTCCTCCCCGCGCCGTGTGTTTCTATCAGTAAGCCGCTGATAGCGGTCGGAGGACAAAATATATGAAACGCGCGATTGCTGGATTTCTCTTGTTAGTGGGAATGGGTGTGGCGCCGGCGTTTGCCTATGACGGCGACCGTGATATGCACCGCGACGTACGGCACGACGAGACCAGGGTCGCGCAGAATCGCCACCAGTTTCGCCGCGAGCTCAACCGCAGAGACTACGACGACGACTACGCCGCCACGCGCCGCGAACGCCCTGAACAGCGCCGCGACTACCGCGACGTCAATCGCGATCGCCGCGAATTCAATGGGCATCGACGCTGAAGGTTGCCAGCCTGGCGAAGAAATAAGCAAACTTGGAACCCTGACTCTCAATTGAAATGAGTCAGGGTTCTTGTATTTGCAATGCATCCGCCGAACTGAAAGATTACCTTGACAAGACTGGCCAGGGTGTCATGTCGATGGACGCCATCAAGAAGGCCGAACAGATTGAAAAACTCGCGCGCGGCGTGAAATCCAAAATGAAGCAGTTGTTCTAGCCTAAACCCATGTGGGGACAGCCGCCCTCGGCTAGCTTGCCCTGAGCAAAGCCGAAGGGCCGAGCGCAGCTCGACAAAAAACTAAATCGCACCAAACAAAAAACGCCATCCGGATTGTTCCGAATGGCGTTGATGTTTTGCCACAGTGTGTCCTACTCCGCGCCCGCCTTGATCCGCATGCCGTAGAACGAACGGTGTACGAACAGGAACGAGACCACGAAGAACGCCAGCGCCAGCACTCGCGTCAAGGTTGTGCCTTGGTCCGCTGCCAGCTTCACCGCGAGCGAGACCGCCAGCAACCCGAACAGCGTCGTGAACTTGATGACCGGATTCAGCGCCACCGACGACGTGTCCTTGAACGGGTCCCCGACCGTATCGCCGATCACCGTTGCATCGTGCAGTGGCGTGCCCTTCTGCTTCATCTCGACTTCCACAATCTTCTTGGCGTTGTCCCAAGCGGCGCCGGCGTTGGCCATAAAGATCGCCTGGTAGAGCCCGAAGATCGCAATCGAGATCAGGTAGCCCACGAAGTAGAACGGATCGACGAAGGCGAAAGCCAGCGTCCCGAAGAAGACCGCGATAAAGATGTTCAGCATCCCCTTCTGCGCATACTTCGTGCAGATCGCAACCACTTTCTTGCTGTCGGCTACGGAAGCCTTCTCCACGCCCTCGAGTTTGATGTTGGCTTTGATGAACTCGACGGCTCGGTAAGCGCCGGTGGTCACTGCCTGCGTGGATGCGCCCGTGAACCAGTAAATCATTGCTCCACCCGTGATCAGACCCAAAAAAAACGGCGCGTTCAGCAGCGACAGTTTGGCCACGTTCTCGGTGTTGGTGAGTCCGTTGGTCAGCGCCATGATGATGGAGAAAATCATGGTGGTCGCGCCCACTACGGCCGTGCCGATGAGCACGGGTTTCGCCGTGGCCTTGAACGTGTTTCCCGCGCCGTCATTGGCTTCGAGCAGGTGCTTGGCGCGCCCGAAATCCACCGTGAGGTTGAAGTCTTTCTTGATCTCGGCTTGCACGTTCGGCACGGCCTCAATCAGCGACAGTTCGTACACCGATTGCGCATTGTCGGTCACCGGACCGTAGGAATCCACAGCGATCGTAACCGGCCCCATGCCCAGGAATCCGAATGCCACCAGCCCAAAGGCAAACACGGCCGGAGCGAGCATCCCCGCTGCCAGCGCTAGCCCCATCGTGCTCATGTAGTACGCGATGGACATCAGGCCCATCATGGAAAGGCCGAGATAGTAGCCGGAGAAATTTCCCGCCACGAATCCCGACAGGATGCCGAGCGACGCTCCCCCTTCCTGCGCCGAGATCACGACTTCCCTCACATGTCGCGATTCGGTCGAGGTAAACACCTTCACCAGCTCCGGAATCACGGCTCCCGCCAGCGTGCCGCACGAAATGATCGTGGCCAGCTTCCACCACTGCGTACCATCACTGCCAAGGTCGGGAATGATGAAGTAAGAAATCAGGTAGGTCAGCGCGATCGACACGATCGACGTGATCCACACCAGCGAGGTCAAGGGAGCCTCGAAGTTCATCTCATTCGCCGATCCATACTTCGCCTTGGCAATCGCGCTGTTCAGGAAGTAAGACAGTGCGCTCGAGACCAGCATCATCACGCGCATCACGAAGATCCACACCAGCAACTGCACCTGCACGCTGGGGTCTTTCACGCCCAAGAGAATGAACGTGATCAGCGCGACTCCCGTCACGCCATAAGTTTCGAAGCCGTCAGCCGACGGCCCCACCGAATCGCCGGCATTGTCGCCGGTGCAGTCCGCGATGACGCCAGGATTGCGCGCATCATCTTCTTTGATCTTGAACACAATCTTCATCAGATCCGACCCGATGTCCGCGATCTTGGTGAAGATGCCGCCCGCGATTCGCAGCGCTGCCGCGCCCAGCGACTCGCCAATGGCGAAGCCAATGAAGCACGGTCCCGCATAGTCTCCCGGAACGAACAGCAGAATGATCAGCATGATCAGCAGTTCGACCGAGATCAGCATCATGCCGATGCTCATGCCGGCTTCCAGCGGAATCTGGTACACCGGATACGGCTTGCCGGGCAGGGAAGCGAACGCCGTCCGCGAGTTGGCGAAGGTGTTGACACGAATGCCGAACCAAGCCACGCTATAGCTGCCCGCGATGCCCACCAGGCTGAACCCCAGGATAATGGGAAGGGTCAGCCCAACCGACTTTCCCGGAACCGGCGACAGCCATCCGAAGTAAGCCGCAATAATGACCGCGATGAAAGACCACAACAGCAGAATGAACTTGCCTTGCGTGACCAGGTACGTCTTGCAGGTCTCGTAGATGAGTTCCGAGATCTCGCGCATGGCGCGATGGACCGGAAGATTCTTGAGCCGCATATAGATGGCCATGCCGAAGCCCAGTCCGAACAGGCAGAACAGGATTCCGATCAGCAGCAGCTTATGCCCGTCGATCGCTCCATTAAGAAAGTTGACCTGCGAAAGGTCGGGTAGCTTCAGGGAAGCTTCGCCGCCGGCGGATTCAGCAGGTTGAGCCAAAGCGGTGGCAGCGCCGACAGTCAGCAGCGCGGCTACCAGCGAAAGTTTCGTGCCCACGCGGCGTGTGAAAAACGCAGCAGTGGCGAGCCAGGTGCGCATAATGAGTCCTCCGAAAGAAAACGGTTTTAAGGAATTTACAAACGTGTTGAGACACCGCCTTCCGGAAGCAGCATCCCGGCTCACGAACCACGGTTCACGGTGCAACCGCAAGCACGCCCAATCGAGCCTTGGACTTCTGTTCCGGAATTCCGAACACGCTTCCACCGCAAAACCAGAAGGAGTGTTGGAGCTTGGCCGCGTCGGAGTTCGCACTGGGTTTTACCTGAGACGCTACGCCGCAAAAACCGGACCAGAGAAATTAAGACTCCAGTCCCGGCATACCAGCGCAAAACGAAGATTTATAACACGTTGGGTACCACGGGTCAAACCTATTCAAGGGATGTGCGCCCCCGCCTTCCCGGATCGGGTGAATAATCGATTTTCCAGGCCATTCAGCCGCCATCAGAACCCGGCCTCAGTGCCCGCCCACCGAGGCGTTATACATCGCATACAGCAAGTCCTGCGAGTGGCCATCGTAGTCGGCGTCGAGCGACCACAGGAAGGTCCCGCCCAGCCCACGCTGCCAGTCGGAATACCAGACGCGGTAATACGTCGAATACGCGTCATCGTAGGTGATGTAGCCGTCGCTCCCGTCGGTCCTCAGCATGTAGGGAACGTAGGCAATGGGATCGTAAAACGTCTTCCAGCCATGCTGGTTGACCAGCGGCTTGATCGCCGTACCGTAGTTTCCGCTTTCCACCGTGTTATCGCACTCTCCATCATCGGTGAACGGCGCGTTCGGACAAAACCCAAAAAGGTGGTGGATGTTCGCGTAGTGGTAGCCGTAAAAGGGCGTTCCCATATTGATTTGCGAGCCCGGCATCTCTTTCAGGAAGATTGTGGCCGTGTCGTTCACGCTCCCGCCGGGCTGGCACTCATAAGGCGCGGGATTGTGCGGATCCCAGTAGATCGGCGAATTGAGCTGTCCGTGCGCCGTCCACGGACCTGCGCAGTCGTACATCATTACGTTGACGTAGTCGAGAGAGTGTTGCAGGTGTTTCAGGTCATACCCGTAACCGCCCCACGGTGCCGCGTCAATCGACAACACATAACTCGGGTTCGACAGGCGCAGCTTCGCCATCAGCTTTACCAGGAAAGCGCGGTCGCCGCTGGTTTCGGGATATTCCCAATCAAAATCAACGCCGTCGTAGGCGTACTGCTTTTCAAACGCGGCGATGTTGTCGACAAGAGTCTGCATCGCACCGCTGGCTTCGAGCCCCACGGAGTCTCCTCCCAGCAGCAGCAGGACTTTCACCCCCGCGGCGTGGGCGCTGTTGTTGAGTTCGGGTTCAATGAACCCGTCGGGCACCGTCAAGGTGCCACTCGCATCGAACGACACGCCGGCGTGATTGATATGCGTCAGCTTACGGTACGGAATCTGCGCCGCGCCGTACGGGGGAGTCTGGTACTTGCTCCAATATCCGTAGTCGCCCACGACGCGCTTCGACAGATGGTTCGCCAGCGGTTGTTGCGCGCTCGCGCCTGGCGTCAAAACCGCCGCCATCAGACCGATCAATAAGAAGGACGTTAGACGCGGGAACGGCAGGGAACGAGAGATCATGGAGTGTGCCTCCAGGGAGAGGTTCGAGTCTGGCATAGGCCGCGCAAAGCCGCCTCCAGCCGAACGTTTGAGGATTCTACCACGACAACTCAGCTCCCGGCCGCAGCCTGCGCATTTCACCTTCACGCAAGCTTTCACCAGCTACGCAGACAGATTCCCCGAAGATACATGCCAACCAAAGTCCTCAGCGTAAGACATCCCAGGATTGAAGGAGTTTAGAAACGCGAAGGGCCGCCCTATTTTTCCTTGAGCGCAGACAGCGGACGTTCTCCCGCCGCTCGCAGCAACATGCGTTGGTCGCTGCTGTGGGCATCGTGACAGTCCACACAGGGCGCTTTCACCACGGGCACGTGCTGCCGCAGTTCCGCGGATTTCTCGTGGCACGCGAAGCAGATCTGTTCCTTCGGCATGGCCAGGGTCAAGGTCGTCATGTCGCCCTGGGTCCTCGCCACGTGACAGACCGTGCACGAAGTCGACATGGCCGAGTGCACCGACTTCCCGCTGATTTTCTTCGCGTGACAGGAGGAGCACTCCGCGTCGATGGGAAGAACCCCCGGGTGCTCCACGCCCCATGCCGGCATCGCCGCCAGCAGGAACAGAAGAAGGGAAGCGATCCGCGTGCTCGGGATGCATGTCATAAGCGTCGCGTCATTCTAGTGAGCCGCCCACGCGCAATCATTACTAAGAATCAATTAGCGGCGCGAGAATCAACCCCAAAAGCGATCTCCGGACGTGAAGTGAGACACCTAAGTCGTTTGGATCGAGAGCGAAGCAGCGGCCGCGTGATCTCAATCACGCATGCATGCGACCACACGCACAACGCCGCCGCAGGCATGAGATCGGGGGGCGCGGGCGCCCCTGCCCGCGCGGCCGGCAGTGTAGGCAATGGCCAGGCGGGCGATGGCGCCCGCGCCACCTTGAATCCCAACGTCCTCGCCTTCAGCAAAAACGCCGCCTGACCGAAAATCCCCACCCTAACGTCGCAAAAGGACGCGACGTTAGGATGGGGCACCCGGCTGTGGAAGAGTGCAAGCCTCGGGGTGGTGCAAGTGATTTGATTGGGGAGTCGCGGTGACGTCGCTAACGGTGCCAGCGAAACCAGCCTGGGCCGCCCGCGGTCCGTTTCGGGAAAGCAGACGAAGAAAATCGGTCGGGTGGAGGTTGCAGCCGTTACAAAACGTCTATCTTCAGTGAAGAGAGAGACTCTATCGTATTTACATTGTGTAAATACACACGATGCGCTACACTTGGAGCAAGGAGAAACGTCGGCGCAACATCCGGCTGCACGGGATCGCGTTCGAAGATGCGGTGCGGATTTTCTCGGGCCCCACAGTCGAACAGGAAGATGATCGTTTTGACTACGGGGAGCGTCGGGTCTACGCCATCGGAATCGTGAACGGACTGGAAATCACCGTGATTTATTCCGACCGCAGGGACGACGAGAGGCGCGTCATCTCGGCCTGGCGGTCCGAACCGCATGAACGCCGCCACTTTTGGCGCAGCCTCGAGGAGGAAAATAGTTGAAGGCGAACGGATCGAAAACGAAACCAGCGAAGTCGAGCCGGACGAAGTCGGGCCGCTCCGGAACCGATTGGCCACGCCTGCGGCGCATGACCGCCGCCGCCATCCGCAAGCAAATCGCCGCCGACCCCGACGCTCGCCCCACCGACAAACAATTCTGGATGACTGCCAAGGTGGTCCTGCCGACGCCGAAAGAGATTGTCACCATGCGACTGGATGCCGACCTGCTCCGCTGGTTCCGCCGCGAGCGCGGATACCAGACCCGCATCAACGCCATCCTCCGCGCGTATATGCAGGCGCACGAGTCGGCGTAGGGTTTGGAACTCCCACTCTTCGAACATCGCGAAGGGTGGGCCAGCCTCGGATTGAAGATCGGGAAAGGGTGGGTGGGCCAACCCCCGAAGAGCCTGCCCTGAGCGGAGTCGAAGGGATGGGGTCGTTGATCTCAGTTGTCTTGCACGATTGAGCGGGCCACCCGCCCACCCTCGAGAGTAGGAATCTGGTTAGAGAGCCTCGACAGAATGAACTGACCTGTAAACGGAGCTGGGTAAGAACGGAGCTGGGTAAGAACGAAACCGAGTAAAGAACGAATCTGGTTTTTGATCTTGGTTTTAGTACACGATAGGGTGGGCCACTCGCCCCTGGACCACCGCCAAACTGGTGTCTGTTCACAACTACGCACTTTTCGAGAGCGGTTTCTGAGATTCGCGTATCTTCGCTGCTTGTGCGAGTTCCTTCAAAGCCGCCATTGTTCGAGCGGTGTAGTCTACGCGCTTTGCAGACTTTGGGCGTCTTTTGCGCTTGGTGACCGAATCATGCTTTGACATTGGCTTCTCCTGTTGCGGCTTCAGTACATCAAGAGGTCTGTGCGGCAAAAACCCACTCTAGGCTCGAACCCTCTCTCAAGAATGGTCACTTTTGCACAGGGGTGTTTTAGGTACTTGGGCAGCCCCGGCGGGTGGCGCACCCTTCGGTCTT
>JADGNP010000444.1 GCA_017883425.1 Candidatus Sulfotelmatobacter sp.
AGCTAGAAGCTAGAAGCTAGAAGCTAGAAGCTAAGAGCTGTTCTTATGGCACGCTACGTTTCATATCGCGACTTCGACTGGATCCTGCTGGGCTTCGTGCTCATCATTTGCGGCATGGGTGTGATGGAAATTCACAGCGCCACCATGCACACGAAGTTTGCCGGGGCGCATGTCCGCCAGGTCTACTGGGTATTGGCCGGCGTGGGCGCGATGTTTCTGGTCAGCCTGGTCAACTACCAGGCGCTGCTCGATCAGATCCACTGGTTCTACATCGCCGGCGTGGGCTCCCTGATGGCCGTGCTGCTCTTCGGACAGAAATATCTGGGAGCGCGGCGCTGGATCAAAATGCCCGGCGGAAACCACTTCCAGCCGTCCGAATGGGTGAAACTCATCCTCATCCTCGCCGTCGCCAAGTATTTTGCCGACATGCGGCAGCGGGAGCTTTCCTGGTCCGATTTCATGAAGGCGGGCGCCATCGTCGGTGTTCCCATGCTGATGGTCCTGGCCCAGCCCGACCTCGGCACCGCCCTAACCTATGTCCCCATCGCCATCATGGGAGTGTTTCTGGGAGGGTTGCAGTGGAAGCAGGGAATGACCCTGGCCCTGCTGGCGGCAATCGGCATCGGGGCAGTCTTCTTCACTCCCCGCGTGCATGTGCTCAAGTCTTATCAGAAGCAGCGTTTGACCAGTTTCATCGATCCCGAACTCGATCCCCAAGGCTCGGGGTACCAAGTTGAGCAATCCAAGATTGCCGTGGGTTCCGGGGGGCTGTGGGGTGGGAAAGGCTCGCAAACCCACGGTGCTTTCCTCCCGGTTCCGCAAACGGACTTCATTTTCGCGGCCTTCGCCGAGGAGCATGGATTCGTAGGCGCGCTCGGGGTTCTGCTGCTATACTTCATTGTGCTGATGCGTTTGACCCAGAACGCGCAAACAGCGCCCGACCGCGCTGGCACGTTCGTGGTGATGGGTGTGGTGGCTGTGCTTAGCTTCCATATCCTGGTCAATGTCGGCATGGTGGTTGGCTTTATGCCGGTCACCGGAATACCCCTGCCGCTGATGAGTTATGGTGGGTCTTCTGTGTTGTTCATGTTCCTGGCGCTGGGGATGGTTATGAATGTTCGTATGCGCCGCTTCGTGAACTAGCTGGGTGAGGCAGTCTGGGCAAGCCAGTTAAGACGAGCCAGTTAGGACGAACAAGATTCAGAAGCAACGGGTTCAGGAACCAGGAAGAACGGCAGGAAAGCAGTTTGCTGCGCTCGCAGGCGCAGCCCCAAAAATATCGATCGCCCTCGCGTAAAGGGGGCATTTCACCGGCTAGTCGAGCAGTAGAAGGCCGGGCAGGATTGAAGCTGAGCAGTCAGCCGGGCAGGGAACGGCCCCCCGACCCAAATGGGTCTGAGAGTGCGGTCACAAACCCCGGCAATCGTTAAAGCGAGATAAGTGCAAAAGACTCCCAAGCTTGTGCAGCGGACTCGGCGAAGAGAAGAACTCTCTGGCTCAGTCTGTCCCCGGTTCGGGGCAGCATCGCGACGCTCAATCCTCCCGCACCTTTCCTGACTCCGCCCCGGTGAAGCCCGCCCAAGACGGCGGGACCGGAGTGTTCGATGAACAAGGAACTATTTGTCTCATCCACCCCCCACGAAACCAAGGTGGGTATGGTGGAAGACGATCTGCTCGCGGAAGTCTATCTTGAGCGCGAAAACGAGTACACCCTAGCTGGATCCATCTACAAAGGCCGCGTAACCCGCGTTCTGCCCGGCATGCAGTCGGCCTTCGTCGACATCGGCCTGGAGCGCGATGCCTTCCTCTACGTTTCCGACTTTATGGAACTGGAAGAGCACGACGACGATTTGACCGACGTCGTCCCGGCGAACCGCGGCGTGCAGGATTTGCGCCAGCAGCCAGCCCGGGCCGAAGCTGCCCCGGGCGTGATCGAAGCGTCTGAGACCGTAGACGCGTCAGAAACCGATTTGCCGCCCGAATCGGATCAGGAATTCGTTGAGACAGAGGCTCAGGGTGACGCTCAGCCGACGGTGTCGGCGGCGGGGATGCCAGAGCAAGGTGGCGATTCGCAGAACCGCGATCGCGGAGGCTTTCGTGGACGCCGTCGCCGCCGTGGCGGACGTCGCGATGGCCGGGGCGACGGCCGTGACCGGGGATCGGATCGCGGTCCGGAGAGAGCTCCCGATCGAGCGCCTGACCGCGGACCAGAGCCGCGCTTCGCCCGTCCTGTCGAGCCAGGGCCCTCCCGCACGGTGGATTCTGGCAGAAATCAGCCCTCGGGACCGCCTCCCGGATACCAGCCGATGCTCCTGCCCGGAGAGTCGATTTCGAAGTACCAGCGCTGGGCGCAGCAGCCGGCCGCGCCGGAACCCCCGGTTCGGCAGGCGATCGCTGAGGTCGCGTCGGAAACTCCCCCGGAGCCCGTCGCGCCTCTATCCGCGACATTCCCGGAGGATGAGCCCATCTTTGCCGCTGCCGAGTCGGTAGCCGAACCGCTCCATGAGGAGCACGAGGACATTCGACCGGTCCCAGAAGAGCCCGTGGAGTCGGCCTCGACTTCGACAGACTGGAATCAGGAATTCCGCCGTCCGGAAGCAGCGAGCCTACCCGCTCTCGGCTGGCCCGGAGAGTCAAGCGTTACGGTTGAACCAGAGGAAGTCCAAGAAGAAGAAGAGAAGGACCGAGTCGCGGCCGATCAGCCTGCGCGTTCGCAGCGCGAGGAGCAGACTCCAGTCTTTGCCGCTCCAGGCACGATGGAAGAAGAGACCATCGACGAAGAAGAAGCGGACACGATCCATTACGAAGCTTCTTCCGATGAAGGTTACGAGGAATTCGAAGAGGAGACCCAGGCAGGCCCCGGACATCTGAATGGCGACGCGCGGGAGACGGTCGCTGAGATTCATCAGTCGTCGCTAACGGAGTCTGGCGAGGCGCATGCCGCGGAAGTTGCTCCCGCGGAAGGCGAGGAAGACAGTGAAGACCTCGAACTCGAAGAAGCTCAAGCCCAGGCTGAGGCTTTGCTCGACGCGGAAGCCCGCGGCAGCGGCACCGTCGACGCCCGCGTGGAAGTTCGTGCCCCGGCAGGGACTGCTGGTTATACGCAGCGCACCCAGCGCCCGCGCCCCGGTTACGACCGCCAGGGTGGTCCTCGCGACCGCCAACGCCGTGGTGGAGGCGGACACCGCTTCCGCCGCCGCGAGTCAGCGCCTGTTCCCCTGATCAGCGACCTGCTCAAGGAAGGCCAGGAAATCCTGGTCCAGATCGCCAAGGAACCCATCGGCAAGAAGGGTGCACGCATCACCAGCCACATCGCATTGCCGGGACGGTTCCTGGTTTACATGCCCACGGTGAACCACACCGGCGTCTCGCGCAAAATTTCCTCCGAGGAAGAGCGCCAGCGCTTGAAGCGAATCATCCTGAGCGAGCGCGAAAACGGCCACGGCGGCTTCATCGTCCGCACGGCCGCGCAGAGCGCCAGTGAAGAAGAACTCCGCGCCGACATCCGCTTTCTGAAGGGCTTGTGGCAGGACATCAAGAATCGCACCGAGAGTTCGAAGCCGCCTGCGCTGATTTATCACGACCTCAACGTGGTGGAACGCGTGCTGCGCGATCAGGTCACTTCTGACTTCAGCGTGATCTGGGTCGATACGGAACCGGAGTACGAGCGCGTGCTGCGCTTCTTCAACCGTTTCCAGCCCGCGATGGTCAGGCGGGTGAAGCTCTACACCAAGGAGACGCCTCTGTTCGAGCAATTCGGCCTCACTGAAGAAATGAACAAGGCGCTCAAGTCGAAGGTGTGGCTCAAGAGCGGCGGCTACATCGTCATCAACCAGACCGAAGCGCTGGTCGCGATCGACATCAACACCGGCAAATATGTGGGCAAGACCGCGCGTCTCGAAGACACCATCGTCAAGACCAACGTAGACGCGGTCAAGGAAATCGTGCGCCAGGTCCGGCTGCGCGATCTGGGTGGCATCATTATCATCGACTTCATCGACATGGATGAGCGCCGCAACCGCCAGCGCGTGATGCAGGCCCTGGAAGAAGAACTCCGTCACGACCGCGCGCCCTCGAAGACGCTGCAGTTTAACGACTTTGGACTGGTCGCCATCACCCGCAAGCGCGTGAAGCAGTCGCTGGAACGCACCATCGGCGCGCCTTGCCCGTATTGCGAATCGACCGGATACGTGAAGTCCGTCACCACCATTTGTAACGAGATTTACGTCGAGATGCGGAAGATCGCCAAGCACCTTGAGCACGAAGACGTCATGCTGCGGGTGCATCCCGACGTAGCCAAGGAGTTGAAATCGGGCAATGGCCGCCTGTTGAACGAGATGGAAGAACTCACCAAGCGCACCATCATCGTGAAGAGCGATCCGGCGGTGCACCAGGAGCAGTTCGACATCAACTGAGCCGTCAGCTGTCAGCTTTCAGCTATCAGTTCGGACTCACTGTTGCCGCACCGACATGTGGGGACAGCCGCCCTCGGCTGTCCGGCCGGGCGAAGCCCGGCAGCCACCTGCGCCCACTGCAACTTTGGATTCGCAACTAACGCATCTGCTTCACGGATTGTCCGAGAAGGGCACGGCTTCCTGCCGCGCCGCTTCGAAACGCCTCGGGAAGGGCACGGCTTCAGCCGTGCCGCCCAAAGCCAATAAGGACAAGGGCTTTAGCCCCTGAGGCACGTTCCACATTCACGGGGACTGTTCCGGCTCGCAGCTCTCATCAGCTTTGGTTAGACGGACGAGATTTCGTCCGTTTTTTTG
>JADGNP010000445.1 GCA_017883425.1 Candidatus Sulfotelmatobacter sp.
GACAGCAAGAGGATTGCGTACAGCGACAAGCGCCTGCAGTTGTGGTATCTCAATCTCGACAACCCGTCGCCTAAACTTGTCGACACTGACTATTTCGGCGGATTCGGCCCCACGCAGCTCAGCCAGACCTGGTCCCCTGACAACAAGTGGATTGCCTACGCCAAGCAGCTTCCCAGCGGCCAGCATGCAGTATTCGTTTACTCCCTCGATCAGGGCAAGGCTTTCCAGGTCACCGACGGCATGAGCGACGCGCTCAATCCCAGCTTTGACAAGAACGGAAAGTATCTTTATTTCACTGCTTCGACGAACGTTGCCCTCTCCACCGCCGGTCTCGACATGTCGAGCGAAGAGCGCCGCGTCTCGCGCAGCGTCTACGTCACCGTGCTCAGCAAGGATGAAAAGTCGCCGCTTGCCCCGGAAAGCGACGAAGAGAATAAGCCGAAAGACGAAAAGAAGCCCGATCTGGATAAAGACAAAACGAAAGATCAGTCCGCGGAGAAGGCTAAGAAAGCGAAAGACAAGAGCAAGACCGAAGACAAGTCAGCGGCCGACAAGGACAAGGGCAAAGACGATAAGGACAAGAAGAAGGAAGAACCCGTCGTCGTCAAGATCGACATCGACGGCATCGGTCAGCGGATTCTCTCGCTGCCGATTCCAGCGAAGAATTACCTCAACATGCTTCCGGGAAAGTCGGGCATTTTGTTCCTCTCCGAAGGCCCCATGGTCTTTGCTTCCGACGATGAAAACCCCAACGTAAATCAGACGATCCAGAAGTTCGACCTCAGTAAGCGCAAGGTCGACAAGTTGATGGACGAGGTCAACGATTTCACGGTCTCCTTCGATGGTGAAAAGATTCTGTATCGCAAGGGCGACTCGTGGGCGACCGCGTCAGCCGACGATGGCCCGGCTGCCGGAGGTGGTCCCGGTGGAGGAGCCCCGCCTAAACCCGGTTTCGGTCCACTCAAACTCGACGGATGGGAAGTCTACGTCGAGCCCCGCGCCATGTGGAAGCAGGTTTACAACGAGACCTGGCGCATTGAGCGTGATTTCTTCTACGATCCGCACTATCACGGCCTCGATCTCGACAAGGCCAAGAAAAAGTACGCACCTTACCTCGATGGCATCGCATCCCGCGACGAACTCACGTATCTATTCCAGGAGTGTCTCGGAGAGATGACGGTCGGCCACATGTTCATTGGTGGCGGCGAAGCTCCCGAGCCGAAGAAGGTAAAAGGCGGTCTCTTGGGCGCCGACTACAGCCTGGAAAATGGCCGCTATCGCGTTGCCAGAGTCTTCGATGGGGAAAACTGGAATCCCGGCAGTGAAGCCCCGTTGACCCAACCCGGCGTCAACGTCAAAGCGGGAGACTACATCCTCGCCGTGAACGGCCGCGATCTGCACGCCTCCGACAACATCTTCAGCTTCTTCGAAGAGACCGCCGGAAAGCAGGTCGTCCTCAAGGTGGGCGCAAACGCGGACGGCAAGGATTCCCGCGAAGTCACGGTGGTTCCTGTCGAGAGCGAAGAAAACCTGCGCCACCTCGCCTGGATCGAGAGCAACCGCCGCCGCGTCGATCAGGCCACCGGAGGCCGCGTTGCGTACGTGCACGTGCCCAATACCGCCGGTGGTGGTTACACCAGCTTCAACCGCTACTTCTTTTCGCAGGTGGGCAAACAAGGCGCCATCATCGACGAACGCTTCAACGAGGGCGGCCAACTCGCCGACTACATCATCGACTACCTGCGCCGCCCCATGATGAGCAAGGTGGTTACTCGCGAAGGCCACGACTGGTCCAGCCCATCCGAAGCGATTTACGGACCCAAGGTCTTGATCATCAATGAAATGTCTGGTTCCGGCGGCGACGCCTTGCCCTGGTACTTCCGCAAGGCCGGCATCGGCCCGCTGATTGGCAAGAAAACATGGGGCGGACTGGTGGGGATCGGTGGCTATCCTGAACTGATCGACGGCGGCCGCGTCACCGCGCCGCGCGCCGCCATCTATGGCCTCAACGGCGAGTGGGAAGTGGAAAACCACGGCGTCGCGCCCGATGTTGAAGTCGATCTCGATCCGGCGGTTTTCCGACAGGGCCACGACGCGCAATTGGAAAAAGCCATTGAGGTGGTGATGCAGCAGTTGAAAGAGCATCCCCTGCCCGAGATCAAGCGTCCGCCGTACCCGAACTACCACGAGCACGACGATCTAGGCGCGAAGTAATTCGTCCAAGCTCACAGGGGAACTTCTTTGCGTTCTTAGCGATTCCTTAGCGATCTTTGCGGTCA
Organism: Candidatus Sulfotelmatobacter sp.; assembly: GCA_017883425.1. Lineage (GTDB taxonomy): Bacteria > Acidobacteriota > Terriglobia > Terriglobales > Acidobacteriaceae > Sulfotelmatobacter. Next base: position 2,280 of record JADGNP010000445.1, read on the forward strand.
AAAGCTTTTAACCGCAGAGATCGCAAAGATTCCGCAAAGGTCGCGAAGAAGACTTGAAGTGGCCGCCGCTAGCCCGCCGCGCTTTGACTTTCGCCCGCGCGGCCTGCCATCAGGAGACCTTCCTTTTCTGCCGTGAGGTCGGGCCGTCGCGTCACACTCTTCGCTGAGTGATCGTGGAGAATAGGTCCTTCTTTGCGTTCTCCGCGTTTCCTTAGCGATCTTTGCGGTCAAAAGCTTTTAACCGCAGAGATCGCTAAGATGCCGCAAAGGTCGCGAAGAACACTTGAAGTGGCCGCAGTTAACCCGCGCCCGCTTTGACTTCCGCCCGCACAGCCACCTACCATCAGGGGTCCTTCCTCGTTGGTCGTGAGGTCTGGCCGTGGCGTCATCTCACTCCGCATCCGAATCCGTCATTACCGACTCTGTAGTTTCGTTTCTCAAGAATGTTCCCCCGTTCCAATTCCTGTCCATCCCAGAGCTTGCCCGCCTGGCCGGTACCATGACGCTGGAATTCTTTCCCAAGGACACTGTCATCCTCAGCGCCGGGCATCCTGCATCCGAATCGCTCTACGTCGTGCACAAAGGAGGTGTCAAGCTCGCCCTGCGATCGCAGGTGGGCAAGCAACTCGTGCTCGACATGCGCAGCGAAGGTGAAATCTTCGGTCTGCTCTCTCTGATGAGCAAGGATCTCGCCCGCCTCGACGTTACCGCCATCGAAGACACTCTTTGCTACCGCGTTCCGGCAGAGCACGTGCAGCGCCTCATCTCTTCCAACGCCGAGGTGGCGAACTATCTGCTGCGGACTTCAGTCACCCGCTACATGGATCGCAGCCTGCAGGAACTTCGCACCCAGACCGGACTCATGGGCGACACCGAACGCCTGCTCTATTCGCTTTCCGTCAGCGACGTCCCGGGTTCGCCTCCGCTGCTCTGTAACCAGGGCACAACCATCCGCGAAGCCGCGCAGATGCTTGCCAGCTCGAAGGCCACCTGTGTGTTCGTGGTCGATGCTGGCGGATCGGCAGTCGGCATCGTCACCGACCGCGACTTTGCCGAGAAGGTAGTGGCTCATGCGCTGCCCCTCGATCGCACGGTGACGGAAATCATGAGCGCCCCGGTGGTCGCGGTGGAAGCCAGCGAACGTCTGTTCCAGGCTTTGCTCGCCATGGTGAGCCGCAACATCCACCATGTGCTGGTTACGCGGCAGGGAACTCCCACCGGCGTACTCACCGCTCACGATCTGATGGTGTTGCAGGGCAAGTCCCCTCTCAACGTGGTGCGGTTCGTGGAAGCGCAAACCAACGTGCCGGACCTTGCCGGGGCGAATACCCGCATCAGCGGCCTTCTGCCGCTCTTGCTGCGGGAAGGCGCAAAGGCCAGTCACGTCACGCGAGTGGTTGCCGAGGTGAATGACCGTCTCATCGTCAAGATTCTCCAGTTCGCCGAAGCGAAACTCGGACCTGCCCCGGTTCCTTACTGCTGGGTCGTGCTGGGCAGTGAAGGCCGCCGCGAGCAGACCTTCAAGACCGATCAGGACAACGCCCTGATCTATGCAGACTCCGAAGACGAATTCTCGGCCCGCGCGTACTTCGCTCAACTTGCCACTTTTGCCCAGGAGGCTTTGTCGACGTGCGGCTACCCCCTCTGCCCCGGTGACTACATGGCCAGCAATCCGCGCTGGCGGCAGCCGCTTCAGGCGTGGTTGAACTACTTCCATGAGTGGATTACGGAAGCCAAACTTCACAGCACCGAGGACGCCCTCCTCTTCTTCGACATGCGTCCCGTGGCGGGGGACTTCTCTCTTTTTAAGATACTCGCCGCCAGGAGTCGCGAGTGGTTGAAGGACGCCGGCATGTTCAAATCTGTGCTCGCTTGTGTCTCAACCAGCCGCAAGCCTCCGCTGGGATTCTTTCGCAATTTTGTTCTGGAGCGCAGCGGAGAGCACAAGAATCAGCTTGATCTCAAGCTCTTTGGCACTGGTCCCATCGTGGATGCGACGCGGGTGTTCGCCCTCGCTGCGGGAATCGAACACACGAATACGTCGGACCGGCTCTCGGCGCTCTCCTCTGGACCCGAGAATGACCCAACGAGTTTTCAGGATATGCAAGAGGCCTTCGAGTTCCTCACCTTGTTGCGCCTGGAGTGCCAGCTTCGCCAAGTCCGTGAGGGGAAGGACCTGAGCAACCACATCTCTCCCGAGAGCCTTACCCACCTGCAGAGGAGCTTGCTCCGAGAAGCATTTCGGGCCACCGCGCGGGGGCAAGCTCTAGTCGAAGAAAACTTTAGGACCGCTATCTGGTCGCAATTGGGGAGATGAATGCCTGGTTGGTTCAAGCGCGCGGCTGGATCTCGCGAAGGGGACATACCCGCGCTCTCCTATGACACCGCTCTCGATTCGCTACGCTACGTAGTTCTCGACACCGAACTGACCTCGCTCGACCATCGCACCAATCGCATGCTCTCCATCGGTGCGATCGCGATGCAAG
>JADGNP010000064.1 GCA_017883425.1 Candidatus Sulfotelmatobacter sp.
AGAGAACATCCACCGCGTTGCCCACGCGGGAGTGGAGGTATCCGCGCCGACATCGGCCAGACCAAGTCTCAAATATGCGAGCGCACAGAGCGTCAGGACAACCCCGCCCGTCACGAAACCGATGACAAATCGCTTCAAGGGTATGCCTATTTCCTCTCACCACTCGCGGCTTCAGCTATCTAGCCGACGTTCCCATCCTCGCCGGATCCCAGCGCCGACAGTGGTATAGTGGTATGACCATTGCTGCTTTCGTTGCTGAGTTCAAAGGCAGACAATAGACCCGAGCCGTTCCGGTTTGACCGTCCATTAGTTGGACGAAGACTACTACGGAAGGACAGCGTCATCATGGCAATTGCGACCATTAATCCCGCCACGGGGGAAGTAGTCAAAACGTTCCAGCCACTTTCGGAAGCCGAGATCGAAAAGAAGCTGCAGCTTTCGGTCAGCGCGTTCAAGGCGGAGCGCAAGACGCCGTTCGCCGTGCGCGCCAAGCGCATGTTGAAGGCGGCCGAGATCCTGGAGCGCGACAAAGACAAGTTCGCCCACCTGATGACGCTCGAGATGGGCAAGCCTTACAAGGCCGCCGTGGCCGAAGCGGTCAAGTGCACCACCGCCTGCCGCTACTACGCCGAGAACACAGAGCGCTTCCTGGCGGACGAAGTAGTCGAAACCGGGGCGAAGAAGAGCTTCATCCGTTATCTCCCCATCGGACCGGTTCTCGCGGTGATGCCATGGAATTTTCCTTTCTGGCAGGTGATCCGCTTTGCGGCCCCGGCACTGATGGCGGGCAACGTCGGGCTGCTGAAGCATGCCTCGAACGTGCCCCAGTGCGCGCTGGCCATCGAGCAGATTTTTCTGGAGGCTGGCTTCCCCGAAGGCGTCTTCCAAACGCTCCTGATCGGCTCTGGCCAAGTGGACACGCTGCTGAACGATCCGCGCGTCGTGGCGGCTACGCTCACCGGCAGCGAGCAGGCCGGCATCCAGGTGGGCATCGGAGCGGCCAAGCGGATCAAGAAAGTTGTGCTGGAGTTAGGCGGCAGCGATCCGTTCATCGTCATGCCCAGCGCCGATCTCGAAACAGCGGTGAAGACGGCGGTCGAGGCGCGCATCCTCAACAACGGGCAGTCCTGCATTGCGGCCAAGCGCTTCATCGTCGCTGAGCCCATCGCGGCAGAATTTGAGCGCAAGTTCGTTGCGCGCATGGAGAGCCTGCGCATCGGCGATCCTTTTGACGAGAAGACCGAACTCGGCCCGCTCGCAACGGCGGATGCAGTCACCTTGCTCGATGCCGACGTGCAGAAAACGGTGAAGGCCGGAGCGAAACTGCTGACCGGGGGACATCCCTTGAAGGGGAAGGGGAATTACTACGCCCCCACGGTATTGACCAACATTCCCAAAGACTCGCCCGCGTACGGCGAGGAATTCTTTGGTCCGGTGGCGTCGATCTTCCGGGTGAAGGATCAGGATGAGGCGATCCGCATTGCCAACGACGTGCGCTTTGGCCTGGGGGCGAGCGCGTGGACCAACGATGACAAGGAGCGCGAGCGCTTCATCAACGAACTGGAGGCCGGGATGGTGTTCATCAACAAGATGGTCGCCTCCGATCCGCGCGTTCCTTTCGGCGGCGTGAAGCAGTCCGGCCACGGGCGGGAGCTCGGAGCCCACGGCATCCGCGAGTTCGTGAACGCCAAGACGGTGTGGATCGCATAAAGGCAGCTGCCGGTTTCCAGTAGCGATTACCAGTGCGGCGGCCCTCATGTTTCACCTTGGCGTTGCGGGGGGCGCGCGCACCGCTCGGGAAGGGCCCGACATCAGTCGGGCCGTAAGGCCCCACCATCAGTATCGGCTCTACAGTTTGCTGAAAGACTTGATTTTGGGTGGCGCAGCGCTTTCAGCGCTGCGATAAGGCCCTTTTTTCTTCGAGGGCTTCAGCCCCTGAGGCATCTGGACCGAATGTTTCAGCAAACTGCAAAGCCTCCCTCACCCGGTTACGAACGCTTCCCCCGCAAGCTGATCTTGATTGTCCGTTCCTCCGGAGAATGCTAGGCTCCGAAGAAGTGGGTTCTGCGTACGCCAATCCGTTGAAATCAATCCCGTCTGTGTTCAGCCGGCTGGCGCAGTGGCTGCAGTCGGCTTCGGCAGAAGTCTGGGTCAAATTCCTGCTCGCGCTTGTGGGACTGGGGCTGGCTTTCGCCACGGCGCTTTTCTCCACCGTGTCGCGCGATGCCGGCAACCTCTGGGCCACCGTGATACTGGCCTCGATGTCGCTGCTGCTTGCCACCTTGGTGGGACTGGTCACCGTGCCCTACCTGGCGCGGCGCGTGGCCGTCGAGCGCCTGCGCGAATCCTTCGATTACGACGTAACCCGGGCTGGCATTGTGTACGTGCTGGTAACGCTCGTGATCGGCATTGCCGCGCTCAACACCGGCAACAATCTTCTTTACATCGTGGTCGCAGCCATGCTGGCGGCGATCCTGGTTTCAGGAGTCGTCTCCGCCTGGGTGCTGCGCTGGTTGGAACTCGATGTCCGGCTGCCCGAGCACGTCTTCGCCGGACGCCCCGTGTGGGGACGCATCGTGTTGCACAACCCGCGGCGCTTCCTGCCGTCGTTTTCCATCCGTGTCGTTTCCACGCGCAAAAAGAGAAAGAAGTCAGTCAAGCAGTGGCAGTGGGAAGCGACCACCTTTGCGTTCCCCTTTAACCGCCCGTCGGAGCAGCAGTGGCTGCGCCTCCCCGACCGGCGCTTGCGCCGCGTGACCGTGCTTCCACCGCCTCCCGGAATCTTTCAGGGGATGGCTTACTTCCCGTTCCTTCCGCCGCAGGCCGAGTTGTCTGCCGATCTGGAATTACGATTTGACCAGCGGGGTCGTTATCGTGAAGACAGCTTCGGTCTGGCCACGCGCTTTCCCTTCGCGTTCCTCACCAAGACGCGGCACGTGTCCTTGCCCAGGGAAGTGCTGGTCTATCCGCGCATCGAGCCCACCGACGAAGTCTTTGAAATTTTGCCTCTGGTCCGGGGCGAGTGGGAGAGTTTTGTCCGCGGCCGCGGCTCTGACCTGTACCGCATTCGCGAATACATGCCCGAAGACTCGGCTCGCCACGTCGACTGGAAGGCGACTGCCAAGTCGGGCTCGCTGAAGGTTCGCGAGTTCGCCCGCGAAGACGAGCGCAAACTGTGCATCGCCTTCGACAATCCCGAGCCTGGCCTGATTTCCGAACGAGCCTATGAAAAGGCAGTCGATCTGACGGCATCTTTGGCCTGGCACTTTTCCACCCAGGAGGCGGAGCTGTCTTTTGCTCTTCCCGGACGTCCCCGCACCCGCGATCTCCACGAGTTTCTGGCGTGGCTGGCGGTGATCGAGCCGGGAACGGTTGAACCAGGAGCCGGTAATTCTGCCAACGCTTTGGCGGAGAAAGCCGTGTCCGCGGGAGATGCGTTGCGCGCAATGAACCTGGGCAGTTCGGATGACTACAACATCGTGATCACCGCCCGCCCGCGCGGCAGCCTGCCTACGCCTCTGTGGAACTCCTCGTACTTTGTCTTCGCGCGCGAAGACGCATCGCCAAAGATCGTTTCCCGATAGCTACGCGGCTGCCAGATTCGGGCTAGATTTCTTCTCCCCCCAACCTTTTTCGCTTTCCTTACATCTCTCTTTCGGCATATACTCGCGCCCCGGTAGATGCTTTTGGACAACTCGGAACCCTGTATCCCGGGAGGTGTCAAATGCGTATCTGCGACCTGATTAAAGATCAGGACACATACCAGGCGGAACTGGGCCATACCGTGCTCCAAACCGTGCAAGTCATGGTCGAGCACAACATCGGTGCCATGCCCGTGCTGCACAACGGCAAACTGGTCGGGATCTTTTCCGAACGCGACCTCATGAAGCGCGTCGTGGCAGAAGGCCGCGATCCCCGCAGCACCTGCATGGCTGAGGTCATGACCGACGATCCCCTCACCATCAGCATGAACGAGGACCTGGAAAACTGCATGGCCCTGATGAACCGCCACAGTTTCCGCCACCTGCCCGTCTGCCACGACGGACAAATGGTAGGCATGGTGTCGCTGCGCGACATCCTGTTGCACGATTTGAACGAGAAGGACGACGAGGTACGCATGATGCGCGCCTACATTCACTCCACGCCCGACGCGTAACTGCTCCCCGAACTCCCTCGCCTGAGACGCTCCTGGCTGTCTTGCAGGCGCGTATGTCCTGAGCCCATGGGAACGCTCTATCTGCCCCTTAGCAGTTTGCTGAAGAACTCCCGACCCGTATCAGGCGATGCCTTCAGGCATCGCGTAAGTGCCGCAGCCTCTTCAGCCGCTGCGGGGCGCTAACCAGCCGGGAAATGCGTTTTTCAGCAAAGTGTTAGGGCCGAGCCTTCCTTGCTCGTTTCGCCGTGTCCCCGTAGCTCCTAGCACGAAGGTAACCTTGCGCCCTGGTACCCACAAAGGTAACGTTACTTTAGGATTACCCCAGTGCATTGAACATCGGGTTAGGAACGGCTAACGTTGCTTTACCAAGCCGCAAAGGCTGTCTTGATCGGCGAGCGAGAAAGATGAGCGAGAAAATCAAAGTCCTTTATTACGCGCTCTGGATCGCGCATCCCGTCCTTCAGATGGGAATCGCTGCCTTCATGCTCCGGCGTGGGCTGTACCGCAAGTTCAAGTTTTTCTTCGGCTACATTCTGACTCAGCTCGTGACCTTCGCCTTCCTCTTCCCCGCATTGTGGCACAATTCTTCGGCAGCGTTCTACATCTACTGGGGTTGTGACGCCCTGAGCGTGGCTTTCGGCTTTGCCGTGATTCATGAAGTCTTCGTCGATGTTTTTCGCGCCTTCCATACCCTGCGCGATCTGGGTACCGTGCTCTTCAAGTGGGCCGGACTGGTCATGCTGCTGGTCGCCGGAGTCGTCTCGGTTTCCACTGACTCGTCCGAGATCGCGCCCTGGATGCAGGCCATTCTCACCTCGCAACGATGTGTGCGCATCATCCAGGTCGGGATGGTTCTCTTCCTGCTTTTCTTCGCGCACTACGTAGGCATCAGCCGTCGCCAGCACAGCTTCGGCATCGCCTTGGGCTTTGGCTCCTTCGCCGTGATCGAGCTTGTGCTGATCTGCTCCTGGGTCGGGAATCATCTGGGGGGCGCTTGGATGAGCATCCTCAACATGGCCGCCTACAACGGCAGTCTGCTGGTATGGCTCGGCTACGTCGCCGTGAAGAGTCCGGCGCGCGATGCCTCACTGTCTCTTTTGCAACCGCAGCGCTGGGAGCAGAGCCTGTCCGACATCCATCACCCGCTTCCCGCCGACTCCCTGATCCCCATGTTCGAAGGCATGGTGGACCGCGCTCTTTCTCGCACGCATCAGGATGTACCCCTCTCCCAAGAGAATCGGGCTGTCGGTACTGCCGCCCGCGGAGCAGCTGCCGCCACCGGAACCGGCAGCTTCAGCATTCCTGCAGTGCACGTAAACTCCGAGCCGTAGTCGTTCAAGCGGTCGATTCCATCGTGTGGTTTTCTTGACGTTGTCCACATTCCCCGACGATTCTGCCCTGGCTTGTTCCGAAATCGTAAACGCCTACGCCCAGAAACGCACCTGGCTCGGGCCTGCCTAAGATCGAAACAAACACTTTATGGATGGCGTGGAAGTGACTGTTCTACCATGCCTATATTGGGATCAGTTCTGTGGGTGTCAGAGACCGGTGGTCGGAGGTGGTTTGGGCGGGGTGAAAATAGTTGCACACAGACCTTGACACGTATCCTATAATGCGGCTCCGCGGAAAAGTTTTCCTCAGGGGAAACCCTACGCGGATATAGGAGACGAACCCATGAAACGCACATTCAGGATTTCGATCCTGATGTTAGGACTAGTGGGCACATTCATTGCAGCTGCCGTCCAACAGGTTCCCGCCGCGGACGGCGGCCCGCTACTCTTGTGCCCACCCGGCCAAAAAAACTGTCACTCAACCCTGCCACCAAAGTAGAACCCGGGGCAGCGTGTGACCGCAAGGTCACTAAAGTAACCTGCCGTAACTGCAACTTGGAAAACCAGGCTAGCAATCTTTGGGCTGTCGGGACTCATATTAACCCGCCAGCCCCCCTTTTTTGCCCCGCGAAATCCGAGTCGGGAAATGCGCGGCTTCAGAGGCTGCGGAAAAACTCACGATACGTATCAGGCGATGCCTTCAGGCATCGCGTAAGTGGTGGCGAATCAATCACGCCTTCAGTCGCTGCCTTAGGGTCGGCACCCGGCTGCACAGTTGGGGTGAACCAGGTTTTGGGTGAACCAGGTTTTGGGTGGCGCAGCGCTTTCAGCGCTGCGATAAAGCCTGTCTCTTCTTCGAGGGCTTCAGCCCCTGAGGCACTCGAGCCAGCGAAACTCCAACCTCTCAGTTGCTTTTTGATTTCCCGACCGCCGCTTCCACCGCGCTCCGCAACTCCGCCGCATCGAAGACGGGAGCCTGGCAGGCTGATCCCGAGCAGAGCACCGCGAAAGATTTTCCTGAGCCCAAGGCGGGAAGGTGGGGAATCGTGGCCGCCAACCCGGGTGGAAGGTTCTCCCCAACCGCTTGATTGGCCGCCAACCGCAGCGTGGTTTTGTTGAAGGCCAAAGGCGCGACCGCCGCAGCGTGCAGCCTTTCTGCTGTTTCCTCATCTCCGTCTTCGGCAATCACGACAACCTGCACCGGACTCTCCAACAGGTGGACGACCGCGATCCCGTAGCTCGCCGCGAAGATTCCAAACTGTTCCGCCACGCCCGCGAACGTTTCCAGGGTCTGCTCCGCCTTGTCCTGATAGCTGGCGTCGCCGGTGTAATGATGCAGGCGCGCCAGCGCAATCGCCGCCATCGGATTTCCCCCCGGCGTGGGCGAATCCTGCAGCGGCTTGCGCCGCGTTGCCAGCACGCCCAGGCTCTTGCCCTCGGCGGCAGGCTCGCTGTCAAAGAAGCCTCCCGCAGTCGCGTCGTAAAACCGGGCGATCATCGCATCGCTGATCGCCTGCGCAAACTTGAAGTAACTGAGGTCGGCTGTCGCCTCGTAAGCATCGAGGCAGGCCAGCGCCGTGAATGCATAATCCTCCAGCAACCCCGGAACTTCGCGATGGGAAGCCGCGGGATCCGAGTAAGAGACCACGTGCAGCAGCCCCGCCGCGTATGTGGCGCGGACCTGCCCTGAGCGCGAGTCGAAGGGGCCCCCGCCCGCGTCTTTTTTATTATTGCTGGACGCCGCCTTCCACGCCTCCGCTAGTACCCGATCCAGCGACCGCAGCCCAAACCGCCGTGCCTCCGCCAGGTTGAGCACCTTCGCCGCCTCCAGATAAGCGGAAACACACAAGCTGTTCCATCCCACATACACAGTCTTGTCGACATACGGCGTCGGCCGCTGCCGCCGCGCCGCATACATCTTCGTCTTCGCCGCTGCCAGCAGCTCCTTAACCCGTTCCGCCGCCAGGTTCATCCCCCGCGCGATCTCTTCCACCGGCGCCCCCTCGTACAGCACATTCTTCGCCGGATTGTGATGCATCTCCCCAACTTCGTTGATGTCATAGTGCAGTGCCGCCACCTGTGCCTCTTCCTCCGTCAACACGGCGCGGGCTTCATTGAGCGTCCAGGTGAAGTAATCGCCATCATCCTCCATGGAAATATCGGCATCCTGCGACGCGTAGAACCCGCCCCGCTCGCGATCGCTCAGCCACTCGTCCATCCAGCGCATGATGTCGCGCGCCACATCCGCAAAAAACTCCGCCCCCGTGGCCTGATACCCGTGCACATAATTCTTCAGCAGCTCGGAATTGTCGTAACACATCTTCTCGAAGTGCGGCACGACCCAGCGCTCATCCACCGAATAGCGATGGAACCCTCCCGCCAGCTGGTCATACACGCCGCCCTTCGCCATGTGTTCCAGCGTTGTGACAATGAGATTGCGCAGCGACTCGTCACCGGAACTGTTGCCGTTGGCAAGGCTCATGTGGGGACGGCCGCCATCGGCCGTCCCGCGGAGCGAAGCTCCGCCAGCCGTCCGCGCATACCGCTCAATCAGCAAATCCAACGCCGACGGATGCGGGAACTTCGGCGCCTGCCCAAATCCCCCATGCTGCGGATCAAACATCCGGAACGCCGACGTCTGTATCGCCCCAATCGCGCCCGCCGAAACCCGTCCGTCCTTCCCCGCGAACGACTCCGACTGCGCAATCGCGCTCTCCACCATCTTCGCCTGCTCGACCACGTCCCCATGCTTTTCCGCATAAGCGTTGGCAATGCTCAGCAGCACCCGCCGAAAGCTGGGACGCCCGTACCCATCGCTCGGCGGAAAATAAGTTCCTCCATAAAACGGCTTCCCGTCCGGCGTCAGAAACGCCGTCAGCGGCCACCCGCCTTGCCCGCTCACCGCCTGCACCGCCGCCTGATACCGGCTGTCAATGTCCGGACGCTCGTCCCGATCCACCTTCACCGCGATGAAATGCTCATTCACGATCGCCGCAATCTCCGGATCGTCATACGATTCCCGATCCATCACGTGGCACCAGTGACACCAAACTGCCCCAATATCGAGCAACATGGGCTTGTTGTCGCGCTGCGCCGCGGCAAACGCCTCCTCCCCCCACTCATGCCACTGAATCGGCTGATGCATGGCAGATCGCAGGTAAGCGGAAGAAGCGCGCGCGAGGGAATTGAGGGCGCTGGTAGTCATCACTCCTCAAGTGTAAATCGTTCGGGAGCCGAACGCTGAGTGCGCTGAGCTTGGGATCTCTCAGATGCCGTCAGACGTTCGTCCCGCCAAGAAAGAAAAGGACCGCCCTCTCCCCAAGAGGACGGTCCGGTCAACCCAAAGTCGTACTACACCGTTACGGTGAACGAGTAGTGCGACTGGTTGTAATACGGCAAGCTGTAGATCAGACAATCGACGATGTTGCGCTTCCACACTGTCAGTTCGATGAGGTAGCAGCAAGTGACGGGGAACACCTTGGACGCATCGTCAATGTGCAGCGTGATGTTGCCGCCGCCCCAGAACGGCCGGGCGGCAGACTCGGGCGGGTTAATGGAGGCACTGACCGCATTCGAGTAGTCGGGACCGACCGACACACCCGCGCCGGCAGTGTAGCTGAATGAGCCAACATCCGCCGCATTCAGCAGGTTCTTCTCGCTGTTCAAGCCATACTTGACCGTAAGGCTGTAACTGTCGAGATGCCCGTCGGGATCGCTGACAAAGAAATCGACCTCGAGCGGCGTGCCGGCCTGGAGTGGTTGCGCCCCGCATGGCAGCACGGTGGATGCCCCGATGCGAACGGTCGTAATCCCGCAATCCGGCTCGGTCGTGTTCACGTGCACTGTGTCGGGCGGGAAGCTGGCGGTGCGGTTATCCAGCCACACCACAACCTGATTGTTGGCGTTCGGTTCCTCACCGCAGCCATCCAGCACCTTGCCGGTGGTGAGATCAGGGCCGCCGGTCCCCAGCGCCTTGTAGCCAATGATCTGGAAATCATAGGCGCCGTCGGCGAAGAACCCGGCTGTCGCGATGCTGGCAAGTTCATCCGCATCCCCCACCCATGATCGCCCGGTGGGCGATCCCCACGGCGCTCCGGGATGTGTGCTCTCATAATGCTGTCGGCTTTCATACACGCCCGTGACCGATGGAAATGGCGCATAGAACCAGACGTTAGGCCAGGGCATGGTGGCATCGAAGTACAGGCGCGAGAAGCCCTGCACCGCTGCGGGTGGAACCGGGTTCCATGCGGCTGCGCCGTGCGGCGAATACTGGACGCTGTAGTAGTCGGCCTGCGCGGTAGTCCCGAATTGTCCGTACAGAACGATGGTCTCGGAGAACGGGCGGTCCCGATCATTTGGATATGCGAAGCCAACCGGTCCGGCCACGCCAGCGTTCCCGCCGATTTCTATCACGGGAATCTGGCACACCTCGGTCATCAGTACGCAGTTGCCAGGCGGTGGCGGAGGATTCGTCGGAATGCAGCAGGCGTCCTGATTCGCGGTGAGAGTTACGTCCAGGTTGGTCGGGATGTCCCACCGGGTCTGGAAGATGTTCTCATCCACGATGACCTTGTTCATAGCGCCGCCGCAGTTCTGCGTCACTTTGAAGATAATGTCGGGAGCGCAGTCGAACCACGGGAACCAGCACACCCACGGCCATATGCGCAGGCGTTCGAATTCCTGTACGTAGGGCAACGCGGCCATGAGTTTCTCGCGAGAGTTGGAGATCAGTTCAGGACTGAGCGCCTGGGATGCGGCCATCGTCGGCTTCGAAAGCCCGCCCGTGCGCGACGCCTGCGGTTTGAGAGAGACCAGGTCGAGTGTCGGTGTCGGACTCGGCTCCCGCAGATTCAGCTCCGGGTGCAGCTTGAGCAGCGGGTAGATCTTCTCCACCAGCACCGGATCAAGCCTCCAGTATCGAACCTCCCACCACCACCATGGCCACCAGCCACAGCACCACCGAAAGTTGATGCTGAAGTTGCCGTTGGCATCCGTGACAGCGGGGCTGCCCACCTGGGAGATGGACGACCACCACCACCAGAAATCAACATCGTAAGCGCTGACTTCGGCGCCCGGGACCGGACTGCCATCGGCGCAGACCACTTGTCCCGTGATGGTGAACTCGCGGCACCAGATCCACCACCATCGCCAGAACATCGGCGTGATCGCGATCGATGCCAGGGTGAGCACTTTTTCTTTATCCCATTGCTGGGGCGAAACGCTGGCCGTGAGAGTCCGCAAACGGAAGATATCTTCGTCCGAGGCATTGGCCGGCCCAACCGCGATCTCAAGATTTCGCTTGGGATCGACCTCTACCTTGACTTGTGCCTTGCCGGATTCGACTGAAACGATATGGGACTTGGTCTTGTCTCCTTCGCGAACGGCGACTTTGACTTTCTGTTGTCCTCGTTCTTTTGCGGAGATCTGCGAAGCGTCGATAGGAATGATCAACGTACTCATGGTGTTCTCCTTTATTCACAATCTGTTTTCGTGGAGGGAAATCGGGAACTTGCTCTGCCCTTGACCAAGCAGTGATTCGGACTGCGGTTGGAGTCCGGCATACATGGCTATAACAACGCTTTCAACGCCGGAATGGAGCGCAGCGAGGCAGCGTCGGCTCCATGCACCTGCACGCGCTGTCCGTGAGCTTGGAAGCGATACACCACTCCCGTCATCGGCCCTGTCACCGAGAGCTGAGAGTGCCCGGTGTACTCGAACTCGGTCGGCGCGGACGGCCGGTAACTCGAGGACCCACTGCGAGTTGCAGAGACCGGGGCGGGACGGAAAGTTGCACGACGACTACCGCAACACGACATTGGGATGTTCCTCCTGTGCAGAATCGGCCTGAGCAGAATCAGTCGGACGAGAGGCGGTTGGGGTTTCGCTCCACTGGGCGGCGGGCGGATGCTGATCGTTTGCTGTTGCGCGCTCCAGAAGAATCGCGCCACCGGAAAAGCTGAACCACAACTCCAACCGTTCCAACCAACTCCTTCCCATCCCCCACGCCAAGGGCAGGGCGATCCAGAGGCTCAGGCAGTAGAAACAGTCGAGCAGGCGGCCCAAGAAACTCTTTCCGGCAAACTTTCGCAGGCGCACGAAGATGTCGCCGGGCCCGTCTTCGCCCCATAGCAGATGCGTGATGCGCCACACCGCAAGCAACACGATCAGCAATCCCGTGATCGACAAACGGGTGTCCACAAAGCTCTACCTCAATTCTGTCCGCGGGCGAAGCACAGGGCGGCTGCAGCGAATGGGCGGCTGGAAACTCGCTTCCACCACAGGCTCTCAATGAATGGTGATTCAGAAGGAAAAACGTTACATCAATCTCAAGGATTGTTTGTGGCGGCCTATTCCGGAGGGTGTCACATCCTTGCCTCTCCGTTTTGTGGAAGAGAAAGGGCGTGGATTGACTCTCAGGCACCCGTTATGGCGAGTGCCCCCGTCTCTCCCCTGCAGCCACGCGACTGTGACCTCAATCACAGCCCCGAGGCTTGCCCCAAGGCTAACCTCAAGCAGGGGGCGGACGTTTCGGCTCGGCTTTCACCATTCCTGGATACGCCAACGTGCAGACCTGGATCAGAGAGTGACAAAACGGCACAATCCGCTCCTCAGGATGTGGGCCGAGCGCTTTGGATTGTCTCTGCTCTTGCTGATCCTTGTGGCCGTCTTCTCGATCATCCCCGTGGTCCGTGACTCTGAGCTGCGCGTCACCGATACGTTCTTTCGTCTGGCCCCACCGCCCGCACGACGCTCCGTTGTGGTGCTGGTATTGATCGACGACGAGAGTTTGCGGCAATACGGTCGCTGGCCCTGGTCGCGTGAGCTTCTGGGCAGGCTGATCGGCAATATCGCGGACAGCGGATCAGGCGCGATTGGCCTCGATGTCCTGCTATCGGAACCCCAGTCCCCCGAGGCCGACGCAGCCTTGCAAAGTGCTCTTCGAACCAGCGGGCGGACGATTCTCGTAGGCAAGATCGGCGCCTTTCCAGACGGGCCTCACTGGGTAGAACCCTTGCCCGCATTTGCCCAAGAGGCAATTGCGGTGGGACATGCCCACGCTGTTCTCGATGACGACGGCATCTGCCGCCGCTTCCCGCCTCTTGAACTCACCATCGACGGCCCCCGCTGGGCTTTCGCGCTGGAAGTCGCACGACGAAGCGACCAGCAGCGGGCCGCCGCATTCCTTGAGGGATACGGTATTCCACGCGCCGACGACGCATCCAGTGTCAGTTCGGCAAAACCAGTCCTGGCCCGCATCCCCTTCCGGCGTGACGAGTTCGATACCATTTCCGCCTCTACCGTGCTCCAGGGGACGGGGCTCAAGGGGCGATTGGCGGGCCGTCCCGTGTTGGTCGGCTTCGGCGGCACGGAGATCAGCGATCGGCTGAATACTCCCTTGGCCACGGAATTACCCGCGCCCGGGGTCGAAGTGCACGCGCAAATACTGGACGGCATTTTGGCTGGACGATTGCTCAAAGAGGTTCCGACCGGCTCTGGAGCGGTGCTCTTGGCGTTCACTTGCCTGGTCGTTGTCGTCGTTTTTCGTCGATGGCGCGGCTGGACGTCAGTGGCCCTGCTGCTTGTGCTCGCTATGGCAGCGTATGCGATTGCGTTTCTAACGTTCCTTTGGGCCTCGCGGATCGTGCCCGCCGGAGCGATGCTATTCGCCGTGATGGCCGGGCCGTTACTCGTGTACGCGGCGGACTTCGCACTGGTCGAGCGTAGCGTGACGCGGCAACTGCTGGGACTGCGCTCCTGGCTGACCAAACAGGGGAAGGACGCTGCCACGCGGGGGAGGGGGGAGCTTTCGTGGAAGCTAGGGTTGCTGCACCAGTTGGAAACGGAACTCGGCTCGCTTTATGAACTCCATAAGACTCTTCTGGAATCGACGCAGGATCTGGTCGTGATCTTCGACGAAAAAGGGAATCTCCTGTTGAGTAATCAAGCCTTCGCGGCCGCTCTCGCCCCAACCAGCCCGGGGCTGACGCTGGAGCAGCTTCGTGCCCGATGGGTTTCAGAAGACGATGCGCCGCTGATTTCCGCGAACGCCGGTCAGGAGGGAGAAGTCCATCTGAACGGTAAACTTTACTCGGTCCGCCTCGTGCCCTTGCCGCCGACTCGACTCTCCCCCGGCGGAGGGACCGTCCTTACGTTTACCAGTCTGCAAACTCGCGTCGAGCGCGACCGGGCTCGCGCTGAAGCCTTGGCTTTCATTACCCATGAACTGCGAACTCCGTTGGCTTCCATCCAGGGTTTCGCCGATCTGATGATTCGCTGTCCCGGTTCGCCGGACTGTGAGGGTGCGCCCGAAACCATTCTGTGGGAATCGAAGAGGCTGCTGGCGCTGATTAATAGCTATCTCGACGTGCTCCGCCTCGATGCCGGCGCCAAACCGGTCAAATCGGACGTGCTGGAACTCCATGACATCGTCCGCCAAGTCTTCGACATCTTGCGCCCGCTGGCTGCTGCCGCCAACATGCGGCTGGCTTTAGAAAGTGACACAGCCATCGTTATGGTCGGCGATGCCACCCTGATCAGTGGAGCGGTTCTCAACCTTGTAAGCAATGCGATCAAGTACGGCAGACCTGGCACCCAGATTGAGGTTCGCTGTTTCACCTCCGGCGACGATGAGGTTGTCATCTCGGTGCGCAATCAGGGCAATCCCATCGCCTCGGGAGACATTCCTCATTTGTTTGATCCCTACTACCGGGCGCGAGAAGTGGAGACTGCCAAGCCAGGTTGGGGCCTTGGTCTGGCATTCGTGAAACGCATTGCTGAGAAGCACGGTGGTTCGGTACAGGTCAAGAGTGAAGAATCCAGCACAACATTCGAAATCCACCTGCCCGCCAAGACGGGAGTCGATGCACCATCGGAGGCGATGAGATGACAGATTCAAATTGGATTCGTATCGCAAGGACATTGGTGATGGCGATGGCTGTCATACTCCTCATGGCGGCCGCCCAGACGGCTCCGCCGCAGCAGGCAGTTCTCCCCGTGGGTTCCGCGGTCGTCACCGAGGTCAAGGGCGAAGTGGTGTTCACCTCTGCCCAAGGCGCTCCCGTGATCGCGCAACGGGGATCAACCCTGACCGCTGAGAGCAAAATTGAAACGGCCAAAGGCAGCGTCCTGCTGGAACTTCAGGATGGTTCGCAGGTGCTGATCAAGGGGCATAGCAGTGTTGTGCTGAAGGCTCCCGACCAGGGAAAAGGTTTTTCTCTCGAGCTTTTTATCGGCCAGATCATCGTCAAAGTGCAAAAGCGTATGGGCGAGACTCCGTCGTTTCGCATGGGCACTCCCTCGGCCGTCATCACCGTTCGGGGCACCCGATTTTTGGTCGAAGTCAACAAGAAGTACAAGACCTACGTCGACGTCTTCGAGGGACTCGTCGAAGTGGAGGGACTAATGCCCAGTTCTCCCCACATCCTGATCAAGCCCGGATTTTCCTCACGAGTAGACCGGGATCGGGCGCCCGAGGAACCTCGCGAAGCAAACCCGGGAGAAGGCAATGGAAGGGACAGTGGTCGCGAAGGCCAGAATCCCGGGGCTGACCGAAACTCGGGCGACCAACAAAGAAACCAGCCTAAGCAAGGATCCGAAGGTAAGCCGGACTAAGACCTTTCGGAATCGCTCGAACTGAACCTACGCCGCCCTTGCGACATGGACGCGTCGCCTCGATCCAATCACACCCATGTGTCCTCTCCGTGCCTCCGTGTCTGAGTGGCAAAACCGATTTCCACAGCCCCAATGTGACGTCTAACCTTGTCACCCATTCGAAATGAGCAGATGATGGCCAAGGCAAAGGCGGTATACCGAGGACAGCCTGAAGCCCCCGTAAGTCCTTTGGAGTCAAGATTTTGACTCCTAAGTCCTGTGC
Source organism: Candidatus Sulfotelmatobacter sp. (assembly GCA_017883425.1). Classification (GTDB taxonomy): domain Bacteria; phylum Acidobacteriota; class Terriglobia; order Terriglobales; family Acidobacteriaceae; genus Sulfotelmatobacter. Next base: position 15,362 of record JADGNP010000064.1, read on the forward strand.
CCTCAAGATTTTGCAGACCATTTTTGCAAACCCCGCGCCAGTCAAGGCTTTTCAGAGGGGGTAGGGGAGGGGGTACCCCTCAATCCTCAAAAAAAGTCCCAAATCAGAGCGCCCTCGAACCCTCTTTTAGAGTGCTCGTCGGGAATTTTTTTCAGGCGGATATCCACAGCCCGATTGCTGGATTCTTTCCAGATACAGAGCCGTTCGATTTGTACCGCACCGCCTCTAGCGCTGCGATTAGCGCGCTGCTATTGCGGTCGGCTTCACAGTCTGCTGAGAAACTCACGATCCGTATTGCGATCCGTATCAGGGCATCGCTTCAGCGATGCCGTCTGCGCTGCAAAATCGTTGCCGGCTTCAC
>JADGNP010000065.1 GCA_017883425.1 Candidatus Sulfotelmatobacter sp.
CCGGCCGCGTCGGCACCGCGCAAGGCTTCGACGCCTACGCCCTGCGCACCACCGCCGCCCCGTGGATCGCCACCGGCGTCACCATCCGCAAGACCGGAGCCACCTACAAACTCGCCTCGACACAGGGCATGCAAAGCATGGACACGCCCGACGGCGGCCATCGCCCGCTGGTCCGCGAAACCACGCTCGAGGAATACCGCAAGGAACCGAACTTCGCGCAGGAAGAAGAGCCGGCGCCGGGCCTCACGCTCTACGAACCGTATCCCTACAAGAGCGAAGACTACTCCTGGGGCATGGCGATCGATCTGAACTCCTGCGTGGGCTGCAACAACTGCATGGTGGCCTGCCAGTCGGAGAACAACATCGCCGTCGTCGGCAAAGAGCAGGTCGTCATCGGCCGCCACATGCACTGGATTCGCGTCGACGCCTACTACCAGGGCGACCGCGACAATCCCAAGGCGTTTTTCCAGCCCGTGCCCTGCATGCAATGCGAGAACGCGCCCTGCGAAGTGGTCTGCCCCGTCGGCGCCACCAATCACACAACCGAAGGCCTGAACGACATGGTCTACAACCGCTGCGTGGGCACGCGCTATTGCTCGAACAACTGTCCTTATAAGGTGCGCCGCTTCAACTTCCTGCTCTTCCAGGATTGGGACACGCCACAATACAAGATGATGCGCAATCCCGACGTCAGCGTGCGCAGCCGCGGCGTCATGGAAAAGTGCACCTACTGCGTGCAGCGCATCAACGAGCGCCGCATCGATGCCGAGCGCGAAGATCGCAAAATCAACGATACCGAGTTGCAGACCGCCTGCCAGCAGTCGTGTCCAGCAGGCGCCATCATCTTCGGCAACATCAATGATCCAAACAGCAAAGTTTCGAAGTTGAAGTCGCAGGCCCGCAACTACAGCCTGCTGGGCGAACTCAACACGCGCCCGCGCACGACGTATCTGGCAGAAGTTCGCAACCCGAACCCGGAATTAGAGAGATCCACGTAGGGACGGACGCCTCGTCCGTCCGGCCAGCGCGAAGCGCGGCCGAGGCTGGCAAGGACGTGAAGGCACGAAAAGGAAGCGCGCCGCGAAGATGGGGTTTTTGGGAAGGGCACGGCTTCAGCCGTGCCGTTAAGAGTCGACTTGGATAGGGCTTTAGCCCCTGAGGGATTTCGCTAGACAGATGCCTGAGCAATACAAAACGAGCACCGAACTCGACCGGGCTCCGGTGATCGAACCGGGCCACACTTTCGGCACGATCACGGAAAAGATCAGCGCCATCGTGCTGACCCGTCCGGCTTCGAACGGATGGTTCCTGGGCTTCGGCATCGCCTTCATGCTGACCATGATGATGCTGTTCGCCATCGGATACCTCGTCCTGAAGGGCACAGGTATCTGGGGCGTAACCATCCCCATCGGCTGGGGCTTCGCCATCGTCAACTTTGTCTGGTGGATCGGGATCGGCCACGCCGGCACCCTGATCTCGGCGATTCTTCTCTTGCTGCGCCAGTCGTGGCGCAATTCCATCAACCGGTTCGCCGAGGCCATGACGCTGTTCGCCGTCTCCGCCGCCGGAGTTTTTCCGCTCATTCACGTTGGGCGTCCCTGGCTGGCTTACTGGCTCTTCCCCATCCCCAACACCATGGGCGTGTGGCCGCAATTCCGCAGCCCGCTCATATGGGACGTCTTCGCCGTCTCCACCTATGCCACAATTTCCGCGTTGTTCTGGTTTATCGGCCTCATCCCCGATCTAGCCACGCTGCGCGACCGCACCGACAACCGGGCGCTGAAGATTGTTTACGGCATGCTCTCGTTCGGCTGGCGCGGATCGGCCCACCATTGGCATCGCTATGAAACCGCCTACCTGCTGTTGGCGGGTTTAGCCACGCCGCTGGTCCTCTCGGTTCACACCGTCGTGAGCTTTGACTTCGCCGTCGGCATCGTGCCGGGATGGCACACCACCATCTTCCCACCCTACTTCGTAGCCGGCGCCATCTACTCCGGCTTCGCCATGGTGCTGATGCTGGCCATCCCCATTCGCAAGATTTACGGTCTTGAGGATTTCATCACCGAGCGCCACCTGCAGAACTCGGCGAAGGTCATGCTGGCGACGGGGCTGATTGTCGCTTACGGATACGGCATCGAAGCGTTCATGGGCTGGTACGGAGGCGATCGCTATGATGCCTTCACGCTGTGGAACCGCCTGCACGGACCCTATGCCATTCCGTACTGGATGCTGCTGATCTGCAACATCTTTATTCCGCAGGTGCTCTGGATTCGCAAGCTGCGCACCAGTCCCGTCGCGCTGTTCTTCATCTCCGGCGTCATTCTCGTCGGCATGTGGCTCGAACGTTTCATCATCGTGGTCGTCAGCCTGCAGCGCGATTTCCTGACCTCCTCCTGGGGCATGTATTACCCCACGCGCTGGGATTGGATGACGTACATCGGCACCATCGGCATGTTCCTGGCCGCCATGTTCCTGTTCCTGCGCATCCTGCCTGCTATCTCGATCTTCGAGATGCGCACCCTTCTGCCGGAAGCGGAGGTGAAGGAATAAAGCCATGAAGCGTGATCCCATCTACGGCATCATGGCTGAATTCGATTCGGCCACCGCTCTCGTCGAAGCCGCGCGCGCCACCCACCAGGCCGGCTACAAGAAAATCGATGCCTACAGCCCGTTTCCCATCGAAGGCCTGGCAGAGGAAATCGGATTCCACCATGACGAAGTTCCCCTGGTCGTGCTGATCGGCGGCATCGTCGGCGGCCTGACGGGGTACCTGATGCAGTACTGGATGTCGGCCGTCGACTACCCGCTGAACATCGGCGGCAAGCCCCCGCATTCCTGGCCTGCATTTATTGTCATCACGTTTGAGATGACGATCCTCTTCGCCGGAATCTCGGCGGTATTTGGCATGCTGGCCCTGAACGGCCTGCCCATGCCCTACCATCCCGTATTCAATGTGCCGCGTTTCGCTCTGGCCTCCAAAGATCGCTTCTTCCTGATCGTCTTTTCTTCCGACAAAAAGTACGATCTCGCGGGCACGCGCAAATTCCTGGAAGGCCTTGCCCCGCGCTCGGTTTCGGAGGTGCCCAGCTAACATGGCACGCCTCCGCCAATTTCTGACAGCCGGGTGCCCCATTTCTCGCGCGTTCTTTGCGCCAGGAGTGGGGAATTCACGCTCGTCTCGGATGCCGCGTTTCCTTCGTGTACCTTCGTGTCCTTCGTGGTTCATGAATTTCAGACGCTTAGTGTTCCCGCTGCTGGCGATCACCCTCTCCACCGCCTGCCGCAACGACATGCAAGTCCAGCCGCGCCAGAATCCGCTTTCTCACAGCGACTTCTACTCGGACCAGCGCTCGGCGCGTCCGCCGGTCGAGGGCACCGTTGCTCGCGGCCAGTTGCATGAAGACACCTATTTCTATACCGGCAAGATCGGCAACAATCCCGGCGACGTAATGCCTTTCCCCGTAACCAAAGAAGTGCTGGACCGTGGCCGCGAGCGCTTCAATGTTTTCTGTGCGCCCTGCCATTCCCGCCTGGGAGACGGCAACGGGTTCGTCCCCGCGCGCGGCTTTGCGCGCAAGCCCCCCTCGTTCCACATCGCGCGCCTGCAGAAGGCGCCCGTCGGATATTTCTACGGCGTCATCACCGAAGGCTTTGGCATCATGCCTGACTACGCCTCGCAGATTCCATCGCAGGATCGCTGGGACATCATTGCCTACGTGCGCGCGCTGCAGTTGAGCCAGAACGCCACCATGGCGGATGTGCCCGCAGGGCAGAAGATTCCCTCCCAGCCTCCGAAGTTCCGCGAGCCGGGGTCGGGCGCGAGCCTGCCGGTGGTTGTGCCCAACACCAATTCAAAAGCAGAGGAAGAGAAATGAGCGCGGCGCCCGTAAACCAACTCGACCTGACGCCCCCGCCAGTGGTGAAGACCATTGCGCAGCGGTCGTTGATGGTCGGCGTCGTCTTCGGCATTGTCGCGGTCATTCTCGCATTCATGCGGCCCGACGAGTTCTATCGCGCCTACCTGTTGGGCTTCATGTGCTGGCTGGGCGTGTCCCTGGGCTCAATGGCCATTCTCATGATCCGCCACCTGACCGGCGGCGGCTGGGGCGTGGTCATCCGCCGGATTCTCGGCGCCGCCATGCGTACCGTACCGCTGCTGGCGCTGCTGTTCATCCCGGTCATCCTCGGGATCCATAAGCTATACATCTGGGCGCAGCCGCTGGAAAATATCGCCGACAAGCATCTGCGCGAGCACCTCGAAGACATCACCAAAACGTATCTCACAACAAATGGCTTCATCCTCCGCGCCGTGTTTTACTTCGCGATCTGGAATCTGCTCTCATTCCTGTTGTCGAAATGGTCGAAGCAAACGGATCACGCTGGCGCCCGCGATAACACGGATCGCTTCAAGGCAGTCGCTGGCCCGGGGCTCATCCTCTACGGCTTCACCATCTCCTTCGCCGCGATTGACTGGGTGATGTCGCTCGATCCGAGCTGGATCTCGACCATCTTCGGCCTCGTCGTTCTCATTGGCCAAGTACTTTCCGCCATGTGCTTCGCGGTGGTGGTCGAGCGCATCCTTTTCAACTACAAGCCCATGTCGGAGATGTTGAAGCCCGACTTTGTTCACGATCACGGCAAATGGATGCTCACCTTTATCATGGTTTGGGCCTACTTTAACTACTCGCAGTGGCTCATCATCTGGGCCGGCAACCTGCCTGCGGAAATCACGTATTATCTGCGGCGTTTGAACGGCGGCTGGGGATACATCGGCCTGATTATCGTGATCTTCCACTTTGCCATTCCGTTCGGGCTTCTGCTGTCGCGCCCCTTCAAGCGCAACATTCGCAAGCTGGTCTGGCTGGCAGTGTGGCTCATGCTGATGCGTTATCTGGATTTGTTCTGGATCATTGAGCCGAATTTCTCGCGGACTTTTAAATTCACGTTGGCGGACGCGGTCGTGCCCATCGCCATCGGCGGTTTCTGGCTGGCGTACTTCTTCCGCAACCTGGGCGCGCTGCCGCTGCTCCCCGCCTACGATCCGTCAGCCGTAGAAGTTCTGGAGCCGGCCCATCATCATTAACCACCCATGAGCAAACAAACCCATCCCGCGAATTCGACCGGCAACGGCGGCTACGAGCGCCGCGACATCGGCGCCGCCGGAGTCCTGTATTTCTTGGCAGGCCTGGCTGTGGCCGGACTGCTCGTGTACTTCGTCGTGGCGGGTTTGCATTCCTATCTGGAAAAACGGTCCGAGGCGGAGCAGGCCCCAGTCAATCCGCTGGTCACGAACGCCCCGGCGGACACGCGCAAGCTCACGATTGATTACAAGGATTATCTGAAGCAGAACTTCTCCAGCCCACAGCTGGAAATCGACGAGCGCAATCAGTTAGACAAGATCCGCATAGACGAAGCGCAAACCCTGAGCACCTACGATTGGGTCGACCAGAAATCCGGCACCGTCCGCATCCCGATTGAACGGGCGATGGACCTCGTCGCGCAGCGCGGACTTCCCGTACGCACACAATCCGCCACCGCGGAAGCGCCCGCCGCACAGTCGAAGCCCGCGCCGGAGAAGCCGAAAGGAAGTAAAAAGTGAGTGGTAAGAATCACAATTCGAAGTCTGCGCTGCACGTCTCCCGTGAACTCTCTTGGGGCGTCATCTTCCTGTCGCTCGTGTTCCTGGCCATGACTGCCTCGAGCCAAGCCTGGGGACAAGCCATGACCAAAGGCATCATGTCGCCGCCGACGAATGTCCGCCCGCCGTATTTGCAGAATGTTGGCATCGAGCAACATCTCAACGGGCAAGTGCCGCCGGATCTTACCTTCGTCGACGACACCGGCCGCACCGTCAAGCTGGGCGATTACTTCGGCAAGAAACCGTTGATCCTGAACCTGGTCTACTACAACTGCACCATGCTCTGCGGAGAAGCCCTGGCCGGACTCGCTGGCGCCATGAAGATGGTGAAGTTTGATGTCGGCAACCAATTCGATGTGGTCACGGTGAGCTTCAATCCGCAGGAGACGCCCGCCATCGCCGCCGCCAAGAAGCAGGACTATCTCAAGCGCTACGGCCGTCCCGGCGCCGCTTCCGGCTGGCACTTCCTGACCGGGCCCGCGGAGTCGATCAACGCGCTGACCAAGGCCGTCGGCTTTCAGTATCAGTACGACCCCAAGATCAACCAGTACGCGCACGCCACCGCCATCATGGTGCTGACCCCGCAAGGCCGCATCTCGCGCTATTTCTACGGCGTGGATTATCCGCCGAAAGACCTGCGCATGGGATTGGTGGAGGCCTCGCAGGGCAAGATCGGCAACGCCGTCGATCAGGTCCTGCTGTACTGCTATCACTACGATCCCGCGACCGGAAAATACGGCGCCGTCGTCAGCAACATTTTACGGCTGGCAGCTGGCCTCACCATTTTGATTCTGGGGGTCCTCCTGTTCATTCTGTTCCGGCTGGAGAAAGCCGCTCCGCCGCGAAGAATCTTGGGGCAGGCAAAATCGGGTCAGGCAGGACCGGGGCAAGCAGGGCCGGGGCAAACGGGATATGTTCGATAACTTTCCATTATGGCCGGATCGGGCCTCCAGCACGGCGGGCAACGTCGATGCCCTCTACATCTTCCTGATCATTGTGTCGGGATTGATGACGCTGCTGATCTTTACTGCGGTCGTCTATTTCGCGGCGCGCTACCGCCGCCAGCACGGAGTGCAGGCCGAACAGATCGAAGGTTCCACGCCGCTGGAATTAACCTGGTCGATTATCCCGCTTTTCGTGTTCATGGTGATCTTCCTCTGGGGAGCGGTGGTGTACTTCAAGGGCCGAACGCCGCCTCGCGACTCGACCGAAGTCTACGTCGTCGCTAAGCAATGGATGTGGAAGCTGGAACACGCCGAGGGCCAGCGCGAAATCAACGAACTTCACGTCCCCGTCGGCCGCGACGTGAAGCTGATCATGACTTCCCAGGACGTGATTCACAGCTTCTACGTTCCCGCCTTCCGCATGAAGCAGGACGTGCTCCCGGGCCGCTACACCGTGGCTTGGTTTCGTGCCACCAAGCCCGGCACCTATCATCTGTTCTGCGCGGAATACTGCGGCACGCAGCACTCCGGCATGATCGGGTCCATCGTAGTGATGGAGCCGGCGCAGTTCGAAGCCTGGATGAGCGGCGGCACGACCGGCCCACTCTCCGCGACGGGAGAGAAAATCTTCGCCGAGCTGGGCTGCGTGACCTGCCATCGTACGGACACGCAGGGCCGCGGCCCGAACTTGCAGGCAGTCTTCGGCAAGCCCGTGCTGCTGCAGGACGGACGCACCGTCACCGCCGACGAAAATTACATCCGCGAATCCATTCTCGATCCCGGGGCAAAGGTCGTGAACGGATTCAAACCGGTCATGCCCACGTTCCAGGGACTGGTGAGTGAAGAGCAATTGAACGCGCTGGTGGCGTATGTGAAATCGTTGTCTCAACCCGGCGCAGCTGGGGCCAAGACCGCTGCGGTCGAGCCGCAACCAGCACCAGTCAAGGCCCCGGCCAAAGGAAGTAAGGTGCAATGAGTATGGCTACCGCAACTGCTAAACCGGTGGAGCGCGTCAATTACCTGAACAAGGAGTACGGCGTCGGCTCGTGGCTGTTGACCACGGATCACAAACGCATTGCGCTTCTCTACCTGATCTCGATCACGTTCTTCTTTTTCATTGGCGGTTTCTTCGCCCTGCTCATTCGTCTTGAACTGCTGACTCCGGCCGGCGACCTGGTTCAGGCCGACTCTTACAACAAGCTCTTCACTATGCATGGCATGGTAATGGTCTTCTTCTTCCTCATCCCGTCGATCCCGGCGGTGCTGGGCAATTTCCTCGTGCCCATGATGATCGGGGCCAAAGACCTCGCCTTCCCGCGCGTCAACCTGTTGAGCTGGTATCTGTACATCATCGGCGGCGTCATGATGATGCACTGCATGCTGACTGGCGGCGTCGATACTGGATGGACCTTCTACACGCCTTTCAGCACGGCCTTCACCAACACCAAAATCGTCGAGGCCGGACTCGCAATCTTCGTCGCGGGATTCTCCTCCATCCTCACCGGACTGAATTTCGTGGTCACCATCCACCGCATGCGCGCCCCGGGAATGACCTGGTCGCGCCTGCCCTTATTCATTTGGGCGCACTACGCCACCAGCATCATCCAGATTCTGGGGACTCCGGTTATTGCCATCACAATCGTGCTGGTCGCCGTCGAACGCACGCTGCATCTCGGCATCTTCGATCCCAAGCTGGGCGGCGATCCGTTGCTGTTTCAGCATTTGTTCTGGTTCTACTCCCATCCCGCCGTCTACATCATGATTCTGCCTTCGATGGGCATCGTCAGCGAGATCATTGCCTGCTTCTCGCGCAAGCGCATTTTCGGCTACAGCTTCGTGGCACTGTCTTCCATCGCCATCGCCGTCTTCGGCTTCCTGGTCTGGGCGCACCACATGTTCGTGGCCGGAATCTCGGTCTACGCCGCGCTCGTGTTCTCTTTGCTGAGCTATGCGGTCGCGGTGCCCTCCGCCGTCAAAGTCTTCAACTGGACGGCCACACTGTACAAGGGCTCCATCCGCTACGACGCTCCCATGCTCTACGCCTTCGGCTTCCTCGGCCTGTTCACTATGGGCGGACTGACCGGGCTCTTCCTGGCCTGTCTTGGCATCGACGTTCACGTCACCGACACTTACTTCGTGGTCGCGCACTTTCACTACATCATGGTCGGCGGCGCGCTCATGGGCTACTTGGGAGGAATGCATTTCTGGTGGCCGAAGATTTCTGGCCGCCTGTATCCCGAGGGCTGGGCGCGGCTCGCGGCCCTGATCGTCTTCATCGGCTTCAACCTGACTTTCTTCCCGCAGTTCATCCTCGGCTACGTCGGCATGCCGCGCCGCTACTACCAATACCCACCAGAGTTTCAGGTTCTGAACGTGCTCTCGACCGCAGGTGCCACGGTGCTCGGCGTTGGCTATCTGCTGCCCATGATTTACTTCCTGTGGTCGATGCGCTACGGCAAGCCTGCGCCCGACAATCCGTGGAACGCCGCCGGTTTGGAGTGGAAGACACAATCTCCGCCGACGACTTTCAACTTTGAGGAAGAACCCATCGTGACTTGGGAAGCCTACAACTACGAGGAACTCGACGCGCCTCACAAAGAGGAGGTTCCCGTTGCACGATAGCTCTGCAGCCGCTGTTCATGGCGACGCACACAGTGAAGCTCACGGCGCCGCTCACAATCCGGCTCTCCTCCACCATTTCGCGGAGCCGCAGCAGCAGCGCGACGCGGCCAGCCTCGGCATGTGGATCTTCCTGGCCACCGAAATCATGTTCTTCGGCGGATTGTTCTGCGCCTACTTGATCTACCGCCTGTGGTACTTCGGCGATTTCGCCGCCGCCAGCCAGACGCTGAACTGGAAGCTCGGGGCTACCAACACCGCTGTCCTGATCTGCAGCAGCTTGACCGTGGTTCTCGCCGTCTACGCCGCGCAGCACGCTAAGCGCGCTTTGCTGCTCGGCAGCCTCGCGCTTACTCTCATCCTGGGTTTCGCTTTCCTGGGTGTAAAAGGGATCGAGTACGCCGAGAAGTTCGAGAAGCACCACGTCCCCGGCGCCAGCTTCCAGTTCGAGAACGTAAAAGTCCCGGGACATCCCGATCAGCTCGCCAACCCGCGCCACGCGCAGCTTTATTTCGCGCTCTACTTCATCATGACCGGGCTGCACGCGCTTCACATGATCATCGGAATCGGCATCTTCACTTGGCTGCTGTACGCATCGTGGCGGGGACGATTTACTCCCGAGTACAACACTCCGGTGGAAATGGGCGGCCTGTACTGGCACTTTGTCGATATTGTGTGGATCTACCTGTTTCCCCTGCTCTATTTGATCGATCTGCATAAATGAGGCTGGCATGTCCGAACACTCAGAATCGTCGCTAACCACCTACGTCGGGATCTGGCTCACACTGTTGGCCGGAACCGCTTTGACGGTCTTCGCCGCCCGCATCGATCTCGGCCCCTTCAATGCCGCCGTCGCCCTGACCATCGCCACGGTCAAAGCGCTTCTCGTCGTCCTCTTCTTCATGCACATCAAAGGGGCCAGCGAAAAGCTGCTCAAGCTGGTCGTCATCTCGACGATATTTTTCCTCTTTATTCTTCTATCGCTTTCCATGGCCGACTACGGCACGCGCCTCTGGAGCTAAGGTTTATGTGGGGACAGCCGCCCTCGGCTGTCCGCCGGGCGCAGCCCGGCAGTTGTTTGCACGATGGGGGGTAGTCTGCGCAGAGAGAGGTTCGTATCAGGGCATCGCTTCAGCGATGCCGTAGTGTTGCAGGAAAGAATCCGCCTTCAGGCGCCGCTTCACCGCTGCGTGCTCTGCCTCATCTGCGGTATACTCGCGCGTCGAGCTGAAACATCACCGCCCACGAGGTGACTTATGGCATTCTGCAATTCTTGCGGTGCAACTCTGAACGCGGGGACAAAGTTCTGCAACAAGTGCGGCGCTGCCGTCGCTGCCGGCCCATCTGCTCCCAGCGTGACGTCAACGGCCACTCCGCCTGCTCCGGCTCCCACGGGCGGCAGCAGCGCTCTCAAAATTGTCCTGATCGTCGTCGCCGTGATCGTCGGCATCGGAATTCTTGGCATGGCGACAGTCGGCATCATCGGCTACCGCATCGCCAAGAGCTCTCATGTGACGCAGGAAGGCGATCATGTGAAAGTGGAGACCCCCTTCGGATCCGTCGAGACTCCGAAGGATCCTGAGCAGGCAGCCAAAGATCTGGGGATTGATGTCTATCCGGGAGCGCAGGTGCAGAAGAACGGCACCGCCTCCGTGACGTTTGGAAACATGCACACCGTTGCGGCCAATTTCGAAAGCAGCGACTCGGTGGACAAAATCTGCAGCTTCTATAAATCCAGGTTTCCCAGTGCCACGGTAAGGACCTCCGATCAGAATCGTTGCACCATTGTCTCCAACGACCAGAAGAACATGATTACCATTAATGTCGAGAGCCGTGGCGACACCACAAAATTCCAGATCACCAACATAAGCAAGAAGTCTGCGTCGTCCAACTAAGAAGACCGGCCCATGCAAGACACAGTGGCAGATTCCGTACCGGCCCCGAAGTCCTCTCGGATCGACGCCTCGGGGCTGGCCGAGGCTCTGCGCTCGCGCCTTCGCGGCGAAGTTCGTTTCGACCCCGGCAGCCGTGCCCTTTACGCGACCGACGGCTCGAACTACCGCCAAGTCCCCATCGGCGTGGTTCTTCCCCACGATACGGATGACGTGCTCGCCGCGATTTCCCTCTGCCGCGAATTCGGAGCGCCCTTGCTCTGCCGTGGCGGCGGCACATCGCTTGCCGGCCAGTGCTGCAACGTCGCTGTCGTGCTGGATTTCTCCAAGTACATGGCAAGAATCCTCGAGATCGATCCCGCGCGCCGCATCGCCCGCGTGCAGCCCGGCGTCGTGCTCGACCACCTCCGCAACGCCGCCGAAAAGCATCACCTCACCTTTGCTCCCGATCCCGCAAGCCATAACAGCTGCACCATCGGCGGGATGATCGGAAATAACTCCTGCGGCGTGCACTCTGTAATGGCGGGCAAGACCGACGACAACATCGAAGAACTCGAAGTCGTCACCTACGACGGCACCCGCATGACAGTCGGCCAGAATTTCATTCGGGATTATGTGGGGACAGCCGCCCCCGGCTGTCCAGGCGGCCCGGGTTCATCGGGGCGCAGCCACTCGGAACGTGCCACTCAGATCTACACCTCGTTAAAGCAAATCGCAGATCAATACGGCGATCTAGTCCGCCAAAAATTCCCCAACATTCCACGCCGCGTCTCCGGCTACAACCTGAATTACCTGTTGCCGGAAAATGGTTTTCACGTCGCGCGAGCCCTCGTCGGCTCCGAAGGCACCTGCGCGACGGTTCTTGAGGCTACGTGCCGGCTGGTGGAGAGTCCGCCGGAGCGCGTTCTGCTCGTCGTGGCCTATCCCGACATTTTTCAGTGCGCCGACCATGTCCCGGAAATCATGGCGCACAAGCCCATTGGCCTCGAAGGCTTCGACGAACTTCTCGTCTACTACACGCGCACCAAGGGCATCAATTCCGAAGGGCTCGCTCTGCTCCCCCAAGGCGGGGGCTGGCTCATGGTCGAGTTCGGCGGGCAGACGGCGCCGGAAGCCGAATCCCAGGCGCGCGGTCTGATGGACGCTCTCAACCACAGCGCCGATCCTCCAAACGTTCGTCTTTATTCCGGTCAGCAGGCCAAGCGCATTTGGGAGATTCGCGAGGCCAGTCTCGGCGCCACCTCACATGTGCCCGGCGAGCCGCTGAACTGGGAAGGATGGGAAGACGCCGCCGTTGCTCCCGACAAGCTCGGCGGCTATCTTCGCGACCTCCGCAAGATGATGGCCGCATTCGGCTACAAAGGCTCGCTCTACGGCCACTTCGGCCACGCCTGCGTGCACACGCGGCTTAACTTCGACCTGCAATCGAAAGACGGCATCGCCAAGTTCCGCAAGTTCGTGGAGGAGGCTGCCGACCTCGTCGTCAGCTACGGCGGATCACTCTCCGGCGAACACGGCGACGGACAAGCCCGCGCCGAGCTGCTGCCAAAAATGTTTGGCCCGGAACTGATGCAGGCGTTTCGCAAGTTCAAATCCGCATGGGACCCGGATTGGAAGATGAATCCGGGCAAGGTCATCGACCCATATAAGCTCGACGAAGATCTTCGCCTCGGCGCCAACTATGCTCCCTGGGAGCCGCTGACCCGCTTCCAGTTTCCCGCCGATCATGGCAGCTTGTCGCACGCCGCTCTTCGCTGTGTGGGCGTCGGCAAGTGCCGCCGCGAAGAAGGCGGCGTGATGTGTCCAAGTTATCGCGCTACGCATGACGAAGAACACTCCACCCGCGGCCGCGCTCACCTGCTCTGGGAGATGACCCAGGGCGAAGTCATTCGCGATGGCTGGCGCAGCGAAGAGGTCAAGCAGTCGCTCGACCTCTGCCTCGCCTGCAAGGGATGTAAGAGCGACTGTCCCGTGAGCGTCGACGTCGCGACCTATAAAGCGGAGTTTCTCTCTCATTACTACGAAGGCCGCGTGCGCCCGCGGAGTGCCTACGCCTTCGGCAACATCGATCTCTGGGCGCGTCTGGCTTCGAACGTTCCGGGCTTGGTCAATCTGACCACGCAGTTGCCGTTCCTGCGCGACATCGCAAAGATGGTTGCGGGGATTCCGCAACAGCGCAGCATCCCCGCTTTCGCTCCCGAGACATTCAAAGCGTGGTTCCGGCGTACAAGGGCAAGAAACGGGAGGAGCACGGCCGGCAGCGACACGGCCGGCAGCGGCACGACCGGGAAGGGCACGGCTTCAGCCGTGCCATATAGTTCCGAAAAGAATCGGGCTTCAGCCCCTGAGGGCCCTCCAGTCCTTCTCTGGCCCGACACCTTCAACAACTACTTCCTGCCCACAACCGCCAAAGCCGCGGTCGAGGTCCTCGAAACCGCCGGATACCAGGTAATCCTGCCGCAGGCCAATCTCTGTTGCGGGCGTCCGCTCTATGACTTCGGCATGCTGGACCGCGCGGAGTCCTTGCTGCTTGATATCCTCGACGCACTCTCGCCCGAGATCGAAGCGGGAATCCCGGTCGTCGGGCTGGAGCCAAGCTGCGTCGCGGTCTTCCGCGATGAACTGCTCAACCTGTTCCCTCACGACGAGCGCGCGCAAGCGCTGGCGCGGCAGACGTTTCTGCTCAGCGAGTTCCTCGACCGCAACTCCCACAACGCACCGTTGCCACAGCTAAAGCGCAAGGCGCTGCTGCACGGGCACTGCCATCACAAGTCGATCATGAAGATGACCGCCGAGGAATCGCTCCTGCGCCGCATCGGCATCGACTTCCAGGCTCCGGCGCCGGGGTGCTGCGGCATGGCTGGCTCGTTCGGCTTCGAGCATGATAAGTACGACATCTCCGCGGCCATTGGGGAACTCGAACTTCTGCCCGCAGTCCGGAAAGCGCCGCCGGACTGGCTCATCATCGCCGACGGGTTCAGCTGCCGTGAGCAGATCGCGCAAGGCACCGGGCGTCACGCGCTGCACCTGGCCGAAGTTCTGCAAATGGCGCTGGAGTCTCCTCAGATCACTGGCGACCCTTTCCCAGAGTCGTCACTGGTTCGCGAGCGCGACGCCGAAGTCCGCTCCTCCATGAAACGGGCTGGCCTGAGCTTGGGAGCACTGGCGGCGGGCGGATTGCTCCTCTGGCGATTCGGTCGCAAACCGTGAACTCTCCGCAGGCCCCCCCAGAGCTAATGTATGGCAAAGCAAGCTGACTGTCGAAGGCCCTGAGTCGTACTCAGCGCACTCCGCGAATCCTTAGCGTTCTCTGCGGTTAAATTCTCTACCCTCCGCCGATTGGCCCAATGACCTGATTTCTGGGACAATGGTGCAGGTCTCAGGTGCTTGTTCCGGCGCTTTCCGGGGCTCGGTTTTAGCCTACAGCGGCGTTCTTATGGATCGCGAAAACACAACCATGCTCAGCGGCGACGTCGCTCATGCGAACTCTGCGCAGGCCCAGTCGTCCTCCCAGTTGTCGGCGGCAGCGCCCTTGCGCGGGTCGGTTCTGGTTCTGATCCAGTTCGATGTTTGCGAGGAGATTCGGCTGGACGAACTGCGCAAGATCTTCGGGGCGCGCACGGCTGAAGCCAGCTTCAAGCATCAGGCTCCGGGATACGTTCGCTACCAGCGTCCTCCAGTCGAAGAGAGCCTTGAGCCCCTGATCCTGGAAAGCGGGGAGCGGCTTGAGGGCCAGATCAAGTACTACGATTACGGAGTCGTCAGCCTGGTGTTTGAGCTGCCGTTTTCTGGCGGGTGGGATACGTTGGTGCAGCTTTCCTGCCGCTGGACTTCTGACACCAACTTCGAGACGCTGGCCTCGCGCATCGTGAAGCAGAAGCTGGAACGCGCCGCGCCAGCGCTGGTCAAGCCTTATGTTGGCGACTGGCTGCAAGAGGACTACTTCATCTTCCACGTGCGCGAGATCGAAGGCGCGCCCTCGGCCAACGAACTGCTGGCTGCGCAGGGAGATCACATTGCCCAAGTCGTGCGCGGGGAGATGTCGATGCTGTCGGAGGGCGAGCGCCAGGAGATTCTGCAGTCGCGGATCTCATACTATCCCCACGATCTGGCGGTGATTGGCTGGAACGCGGCGTTTATCTATGACACGGACGCGGGCGCCGAGGGTGCGATCCAGCTTCTGCAATACGCGAACTCGCAGCTGCTCGAGTTTCGCCACTACGACGAACTGCTCACCAAGGAACTGGAAAACGTCTACGACTTCCTCGAAGTCGGAGGGACAGGATGGTGGTCGCGCTGGCGTACGGCGAATGCCGCGTCCAAGCTGCACACCGTGCTACTCGACGTGAACGAACTGACCGAGCGCGCCGACAACGCCATCAAGTTCCTCAGCGACATGTTCTCGGCGAGACTGTACAAGCTGTGCGCATCCCGAGTCGGAGTGCCTGACTACAAAGACTTGGTCAAAGAAAAGCTGCAGACCGCCGAAGACCTCTACCGCTTCATGGTCGACCAGTTCAACCAGAGCCGCGCCTTTGTGCTGGAACTGATGGTGGTCATCATTCTGGTAATCGAACTGGTCTACTTCTTCCGCGGCAAACCCAT
>JADGNP010000446.1 GCA_017883425.1 Candidatus Sulfotelmatobacter sp.
GATATTGATGACCCATCCGAGGGCGATGACCGGCCAGGTGAGTTGCATCATGTAGGTGTTGAAGGCGACGAAATCGCCGACAGACATTTTGCCGAGGAGGACTTGTCGTCCGCCGAGCCAGAGCACGATCACGACGGCGGCGCCGAGCATGAGTTCGAGGGTGGGCCAGAGCATTCCCATCAGGCGGACCAGGCCGAGGCTGCGGCGGATGTATTCCCGGTTGGCGCCCTCGAAGGCGGCGATCTCGGCTTGTTCCTGCACATAGGCGCGGATGACGCGGGCGCCAGAGAAATTTTCCTGGGCGCGCGCCGAGATGTCGGAGAACATAGCCTGAATGCGTTCGAAGCGCTGATGAATGCGGCGGCCGAAATGCTGGATGACGATGCTGGCGATGGGCAGCGGCAGAAAGGCGTAAATAGTTAGTTTGGGGCTGATGGCGAGCATGAATCCCAGAGCGCCGGCGGTGAAGACGATGGTGTTGGCCGAGTACATGATGGCCGGGCCGAGCAGCATCCGGACCGCGTTCAGGTCGTTGGTGGCGCGGGCCATGATGTCGCCGGTGCGGTTACGCTGGTAGTAAGAGTAGGAGAGGCGCTCGAGGTGCGCGAACAGATCGTTGCGCAGATCGAACTCGATATCGCGGGAGATGCCGATGACCACCCAGCGCGTCAGAAACTGGAAGATTCCCTTGGCCAGCGCGATGGCGACCACGAGTAGGGCGTAGGTGAGAAGTTTCTGGCGGGTTACGCCGGAGTGAAGATCGTTGACGGCGCGGCGAAGGACTTGCGGAAAGAGTATCCAGATTCCGTTATTGAATAAGACGCAGAGCCCGCCCCAGACGAGACCGCTGCGGTAGCGCTTCAGATAGGGAACGAGGGGGCGTAGGCTCTTGGGCAGCATGACGTTCTGTAGATGAGATTGTAGCAGCGGTGGGTGCGGATTTTCGGAGCGAGGGTGCGAGGGCAACGAAGGTGGCAGTGAGCAGCAGTGCGGTCCAGAGCGACAGCATGCCGGCGGCAAACATCAATCCCGAGTAGAGCAGGTCGGCGCGTTCCATTTGGCTTCTCCAGTTTGAAAAAGCCGGGCGGGGACGGAGCTTGGGGGTTCCGTTCCCCACCCGGATAGGAGAGAGACGCTAAGAGAAAGAGTTAGTCCGCGGGCGGAGGCGACATGTGTTTGTGCATGCGTGCCTCGTGCTTGGCCTCGAACTGAGCAAGCTTGGCTTTCTGATCGGCGGTCAGGACCTGCATCATTTCGGACTTGATGCGGGCGTGCTGGACTTCCATTTCGATCATGGTCTGCGCCTGTTGCGTGGCCAGGACGCGAGTCTTGGCTTCGTCGAATGGACCGCTGGCCTCGAGCGCGCGCATATTCGCGTGGTTCTGATGCATCTGTTTCATCAGCGGTTCCATGGTCGGCTTCTCTTTTTCCCAGATCGCCTTGGCCTGGCTCTGTTGATCGCTGGTCAGGTCGAGTTTGTCGGTGAAGAATGCGAGCATGTGGTTGAAGTCACGGCCGGGGCCACCATGACCGTGCATGCCCTGAGCAATCGCGGCTGCCACGGCCAGCAACACAGCGGCGCCGATGGTGAGAATGCGTATACGAGTTGACTTCATTGGAACTCCTTTTGACTTTCGTTTGATCTCGTAGGGTCCGGGAGGCAGCCCGAACATCTACACAGATAAGAACACTGTTCTCGAAAATATGAGGTAAAGAGTCGGTCAAGCGCGGTAAAGTTTTGTCAAGAGAGCTGCTGGCTTCTAGCTACTGGCTACTGGGCCAACCCTGTTTGCTAGCAGCTAGGAGCCAGAAGCTAGGGGCCATTCTCGGCAATCACAAATCTTTACCGCGTACAGGCAAGGGAAGGTGTTAGATGATTAGAAGAATGGATCACGTACTGGTGGTGGATGACGACGTCGAATTGTGCGCTCTGGTGCAGGAGTACCTGACGGCCGAGGGGTTCAGCCTGAAGGCCGTTCATGACGGCGAACAGGGGCTGCAACAGGCGCTGACCAACGAGTATGCGCTGGTAGTGCTCGACGTAATGCTGCCGGGGATCAATGGCTTCGAAGTGTTGCGGCGGATTCGCAGCGTATCAAAGATTCCCGTGCTGCTGTTAACGGCGCGCGGCGAGGACGTGGACCGCATCGTGGGGTTGGAAATCGGAGCGGACGATTATCTTCCGAAGCCGTTTAACCCGCGGGAACTGGTGGCGCGAATCCGCGCGATCCTGCGCCGCACCAAGCCGGTCAGGGCGGAAGACGCAGTACCGGAAGTGCTGAGCGTGGGCGACGTGGAACTGGATCCGGCGACGCGAAGTGTGCTGCGAGCGGGGCAACCGGTCGAGCTTACTTCGGTGGAATTCAATCTGTTGGAAGTTCTGCTGCGCGAAGCGGGGCGAGTGGTGACGCGGGAGCGGTTGGTGAATGCCGTCCTCAGCCGGAAGTTCATGCCGTTTGACCGCAGCATTGACATGCACGTCAGCAAGGTGCGGCGGAAGTTGGGCGACTCCGAAGAAGACGGAGACCACATCAAGACGATTCGAGGCGTGGGGTACATGTTTGCGCGGCCGGCGGCGAAGCCGAAAAAATGAAGAGCCTTTTCCTGAAGATTTTCCTGTCATTCTGGGCAGCCCAGGCGCTGTTCCTGGTGCTGGCGATTCTGGCGACGATTGCCCTGCGTCCGACGCGGCATGGGATCGAGAGCCAGGGTCCGCAAACTTTGGCGGAAGTGGTGAATGCGTACCAGAGTGGTGGAGAACGCGGCGCTCACGACTATCTGGAAGAACTTTGGCACACGCAGCGCGTGCGGGCATTCGTTTTTGATCCGTCGGGCCATGAACTCTCTGGACGGTCAGTGCCGCCCTGGATCGAAGATCTCCGGCAGGGCGATGCATCTCAGGGCGGCCCACCGCGCGGCGGCCCGCACCACCGCGGGTGGATGGACAATCTGCTGCCCGACCGCATCATGCGGCAGGCGCTGACGCTGGATGGAAAACGGTACACGCTGGTGTTGGAGCTGCCGTCGGGACCGAGAGTATTTTTCGGGCCGCATGACATCCCGGGGCTGGGGATCGCGATTGCGATCATTACATCGGGACTGATGTGCTACCTGTTGGCGTGGTCGATGACGAGTCCGGTGACGCGTTTGCGGAGGGCGGCGCAGAGCCTGGCGGCGGGCGACTTGAGCGCGCGCACGGGAGCGCCTGCGGGTGGCCGAAGCGACGAACTGACGGAGTTGATGCGCGATTTCGACCGCATGGCCGAACGGATCGAAGGGCTGGTGGACTCGCAATCGCGGCTGCTGAAGGATGTATCGCACGAACTGCGATCTCCGCTGGCCCGGCTGAGTGTGGCGCTGGGGTTGGCGCGGCAGCGGGCCACGCCGGAAGTTGCGCCGGAGTTGGAAAGTTCGCTGAACCGAATCGAACTGGAGGCCGACCGGTTGAATCAGCTGATCCAGCGCCTGCTGACAATTTCGCGGCTGGAGTCGGGGACCGACGGCCTGCGAAAGACGATGTTGTCACTGCGGGAGTTGGTGGAGCAGGTGGCGCACGACGCCGAATACGAAACTCCGGGGCGGGGCTGCCGCGTGACCGCCGATGCTGCCGATGAATTTCTGGTGGAAGCCGACCCTGACTTGCTGCGAAGCGCGGTGGAGAACGTGGTGAGGAATGCCACGCGCTATACTGCGGAAGGCACGACGGTGGAGGTGCGACTGGAGCGGCAGCAGGCCGCGCATGGCAATGGCGACGAGATCGTGGTTCGCGTGTCGGATTCCGGCCCCGGCGTTCCAGACGAAGCGCTGCCAAAGATCTTTGAGCCCTTTTATCGACTGGACGATGCCCGCAACCGGCAGACCGGGGGGGCGGGTCTGGGCCTGTCGATCGCGGACCGGGCCGTCAGGCTGCATGGCGGGCAACTTCGTGCATCCAACCGAAAAGAGGGTGGGTTAGAGGTGGAAATCCGGATTCCGGCGGCTCCCGGGTTTGCTCTTCCCGCTCATTCCTGATACACAAATATATTTCAGCCACAAGCTTCAGTCTCCGTGACGGCTGGCAGGACATCGCCTGCGGACGGGAAGCGGCTGACTACCCCAAGCGGCGAAAAGCGCGCCGATTGGGGGCCCATTTGGAGAATAGATGTCGAAGAGAATAAGCGTGGTGGTTGCGCTCGCGGGCATGTGCGCCCTGAGTTTGTTTCTGCTCAGTTGTGGCAGTTCCTCTTCCCGGCCGTCGGGACTTTTGTATGTGCTAACCCAGGGGAGCAACGGTACGGGGAACAACGTGACCTCGTTCTCCATCGATTTGGGTCGTGGGAACCTGTCTCTGATCAATTCGAATGCGAGTACGTGTTCGACGGCGAACGCGTGCGGACTCCCCCTCGACATTTTGCTCGACCCGACGGGCGCGGTGGCTTTCGTACTGAACCAGGGCATTCCTTCCGCGTCTGTGGCGCCAACGATCTACTCCTATACGGTGAACTCCGACGGCAGTCTCGGAGCGCCGACGGTCGCCGCGACCCTGACGCCCGGAGATATGGCCATTGCCATGACGCGCGATGCGGGCGGCAATTTCTTGTATGTCATCACCGAGGGAAATCAGAGCTTGGCATTGGCGCCGCAACTGCTTGTGTTCAGCGCGAAGCCGGGTTCGGCGAGCCTGACGCCGGTGAACAATGCAATCTCTACCCTGACCAGAGTTCCCACGGCGCTGTCCACCATTACGCTCACGGCCCCTTGTGGTACCACGACGTCC
>JADGNP010000447.1 GCA_017883425.1 Candidatus Sulfotelmatobacter sp.
ACGAATGTCCAGTTCGGCATCATGGTGAATCCTGGAGGTGGCGTAAATGATGATGCGGGCCTGAGACGGTTCATGGAGTCGCTAAAGCCTTACCCGGTCTACTGTGGTCTGCAGCCGATGAGTCCCGGATGGTCCAGGAGTTTTTCGCCCGAAACGGTCAAGCAGCTGGATTACGTTCTGATGGACGCCCAGACCATTCCCAATGGCAACGGCTACCAAGAGACGCTGCGCATATGGAATTTCGACACGTATGTCGATGATCCGCAGAAGTTCATGGATACGTACATGACTCATATCCTGGAGGTCATCAACAACAACGAACCGCTGAACATCTTCGGATGGCCGCTCTTCCTGCCGGTCTGCATCGCACGCGACTACTACACGTTGTGGACCGAGGAAAGAATGCAGAAAATCCTCGAGGCCCTAAAAAGAAAAAATCTTGCAGTGGAGATAAACGACACCGCCCATACGCCGCATGAGAAATTCATTGGCATGGCGAAAGAACGGGGGCTGAAATTCACCTTCGGCTCCGACACCCGCGATCAAAAAGCCGGCCGCCTCGACTACTGCAAGTATGTTGCAAAAAGATGCAACCTGAAGAAAGAGGACTTCTTCCTGCCTAAGCGAGCTCTGAATAGCGCCTAGCCCGGTCGGGCCGCCGGTTCCTTGCTGATAGCCGAGTCACGAGGTTCGCGGACAGTTGTCCCGCACATCTCGTGGCCCATATCTGCCTTCCTCTGGAAGATGTGGGGCTTGCCAAAAGCCGCGATTACGAATCTGCTGCGTGGCCTATTCATTCCTTCCTTTGGTCAAAGGGTGGGATAGTTAAGACTCCCATGGGTCGTCAGCAAGCCGGAAACAATCCACTTGGCCGAGAAGTCGCCAAATCGGACTTGTGCCTTCGGGGTCCGGCGATATGGAAGTAGGCGGGGAGCGCGGACCTAGATCGGTAATGGGGAGTCGGCTTGTCGGAAGGTTTTGCTAGCGATTGCGGCGGGTCACTCAAGTCGGTAGATATGCTCTAGCGGCCTGTCGCAGTGAGTTCGTTACTGCGAGTGCAGAAGGGCGATGCTGTTGATGCCCGAATGCTGGTATTGAATGAGCAACGGTTCGCTTTGGTGACCGTAACGACAGATGCGGAGTCTGGTAATGGTTGCTCCGCGACAGGCCACTAGCCTCACCTGAGTCGCGAAAATTGAATGCTGCCCCGGGGCCTTCGACACATCTCCGGATCTTCCGCGAAGGTCAGTGCTGCGCGAAGACTCTTTCGTGCCGGATCATACAGCGTCGTCCAAGGGTTATCACGATCCAAGATCAAATCTCTGAGCAGCATACCCGCGATCGTGCCATGGGTAAGCCCTGCTCCCGAATCGCCTGTAGCGATGTACACATTGAGCTCGTCTCCGGGATTTCTGCCGATGAACGCTAATCCATCGACGCTCTGTATGACTTGTCCAGACCACCGGAACTCGGGTTCCTTTTACTCCGGAGAAATGCTTGCGCCCCCAAGCTGTGAGGCGCGCGAAGCGGTTCTCTCAAGCGCGTTCTCAAGCTGCACCGCTGAGGTCTGGATCCACCTGCATTCGCCACGCCTTCAGCAGCCATTTCGGGGCACATAAGAGGTTATCGTAGGCGGGCGGGACAATCCGATCTGGATGTCCGCAAGCGAAAGCGAAGAGGAAAGCGTAATGGATCGTCACTTCGTAGTCTTTTTACTCGGGAGCTTGCCTGGCTCAACAACGTACATCCAAACACGCTGAGCTGGGTTTATACTTCCAGTCTACGAATGCTCAGACACGCGACCCCAGAACAGAATAACTGAGAAGTCTATCCATGGATCGAGATCTCGAAGAGCTGAGGCCTTTCCCGCCACTCGGACCCGCGGTTAAAGTTCTGATGGTCTGGCCGCGCTTTCCTGCCTCTTATTGGAGTCTTGGGGAAGTGACGGAGATCGTCCCAGAGCGTTCCCTCGTGCCTCCGCTCGGGCTGATCACAGTGGCGGCCCTTTGTCCCAAGCAATGGGCGATTCGTCTAGTTGACCTTGCGTTTGAAGAGTTGAGCGATGAGGATCTCGTCTGGGCCGACCTCGTGATGGTCAGTGCCATGCAGGTCCAGCGCGATGATGTGCGCCGCACGCTCCAACGCGCTTCTAAGCTAGGCCGGCGAACCATGATTGGAGGTCCCTACGCCAGCAGCGAACCGGAGGCATTACTGCCCCTGGCTGACCATGTGGTCGTGGGCGAGCCGGACGAGGTCTTCCAGGAGATCGCCGCGGATCTCGAAGTCGGAGCAGCCCGCAGGCTTTATCGTGTTACGGAAAAGCCCGATGTCAGTCGCACCCCGGTACCGCGTTTCGACCTGTTGGCACTGGAGAAGTACGCTCTCATGGCGGTACAATTTTCGCGAGGCTGCCCGTTCACCTGTGAGTTTTGCGACATCATCACCCTCTATGGACGCCGCCCGAGGATGAAGTCCCCAACGCAATTGATCGGAGAACTCGACAGGCTTCTGCAGCTCGGCTGGCGCAAAGAGATCTTCATTGTCGACGACAATTTTATTGGAAATTACAAGGCGGCTTTAGAGCTTGCGCGGCAGTTGGAACGGTGGCAGCTCCGCAATCGGTATCCGTTCGGGTTCGCCACCGAAGCTTCCATCGATCTTGCTTCGCGACCGGCACTCCTGGACGCGATGGTCAAGGCAAATTTCTCTCGTGTGTTCATTGGGATCGAAACGCCCTCGGCTGAGTCGCTGAAGGAAGCGAAAAAAAATCAGAATCTCCGCCGCGACCCGTTGGATTGCATACGCTTTATTCAACAGCAGGGGCTTTGGGTCATGGGCGGTTTTATCGTCGGTTTTGATAGCGATCAAGCGGACATTTTTGACCGACAGATTGAGTTCATAGAGCGTGCAGCCATTCCTTGGGCCATGGCGGGTGTCCTACAGGCGCCACCCACGACTCCGTTATATGAACGCATGAAAAAAGAGGGTCGACTTATTCAAGGTGGCCTGGAATTCAGCAATTTTAGTCCGCCGAACTTCCGAACGGTGCTGCCCCTACCAGTCCTGCTCGGCGGCTTAAGGCGGATGCTGCTTACACTTTACGATCCGCGCCGGTTCTACGAACGTGTGCTCGATTCTCTTGAACTCTGGCAGGTTCGCCCGGAACAGAAGGCGCCCGCGCTTTCTTTCCTGTACCAGTTAAGGGTGCTGTTTAAGTCTGTCTGGCGGCAAGGCCTAATGTCCGACTATCGTCGGGATTACTGGCGCTTCCTCGGACGGCTCATGCTGCGCTGCGGACTGAACCCACAGAAGAGGCGGCTTGGCTTCGAGCTTGCGCTCTCGGGGCACCACTTCATCCGCTATGCGCGGAACGTCGTCGAGACCTTGGAAGCAGAAAGCTGTCGGGCTGCAGTTCACGCATCCTGAATTTGCCCGCCAAACAGATGGGCAAGGCGCGGTGTTGATCGATAGGGTACGGAATAAAAGTAGCTCTGTCCGATTCTCGGTTAGCATTCACGGCTCGGTGCCACGACTCTCACGGCACTCCACAAATTGCGGCAGCTGTTGCGGGACGCATCCTTTGGGTTGAAGCTCCACCCCGAGGGCAATACGCGACGGCGGCATATCGCTCAAATGTATCGTAATGTTTATTCTTCTTAGATGTCTGGTCGCCACAGCCATCGCCGGGAAGCATCGAGGGCGTGCGAAACGCTCCACTGTCTCGTACTCTCTATATCGCGTTCGAGGCAGCCATGCGCATTCTACCGGTGGCCGGGAACGACCGGCTGCTCCCGGAGTCGGCATTCAACGACCCGATGCTGGCGCGACACGAAGTTCATCATCGTGCACGGAGGCGGCCTCTACACTTCTCGCGCAGGCGATGCTGTGGAAGCCGAACGCCTATCTGGGTGGTGTTGGGAGGACTAGCCAGGACCATTCCTCTGGCGAAAAGCTGCTTCGATGAGGCCGGCCAGATCAGCGCCGGACGGAATCCGATCTCTGGAATAGATGTTCAGCCGCCAGGCAAGAATGACAATGTTCGCTGTCCATTAGCTGTCCAATAAGGATTCCTTACTCGTACTTACAAGGATTTACAGAGCCACCCGCGTCTTGTAAGTTGTTGAAATTACTATCCTCGGTCGCCTCATAACCCAAAGGTCGGTGGTTCAAATCCACCCCCCGCAACCAACGCAATCATAGGGTTACGAGCAACAGACGTTTTCACCGCAGGGGCAAAAAAGGGCATCAAGGCCGCCCCACTGCGAAGTGCAATAAACAAGGGCTGCTTCGGCAGCTCTTTTCATTTTGCTTTCCTCACTTCCTGCCTCAGCACCATCTGCACGACTTTGCTGTTGGCTTCGCGCTTCGATTCCATCATGGCGTTGCCGTAGACGTTCATGGTGGTGGCGATCTGCGCGTGCCGCATTAGCTTCTGCTGCACGCCTATCGGTGTGCCAACCAAGTCCAGCCATGACCGATAGGTATGTCGGAAGGTGTGCCATCCGATGTCCCCCAAACCCAGCTTGCGGCCGGCAGGGCGAATGTAATCCTGCTGGATAGGGCTGGCATGGTAACAGCGTCCAGTCACTGCGCTGGGGAAAATCCAGTTTTCCTCCGACTCGGGACACTGCCGTTTCCAGTTGAGCAAAACGGTAGCGAGATCGGGATCGAGAGGGAGATCATCCTCCGAATACTCGGTCTTGACCGCATCCACCACGCCGTCCACTACCGCGCGAGTAACTCGCATCGTATG
>JADGNP010000448.1 GCA_017883425.1 Candidatus Sulfotelmatobacter sp.
CTCGAAGGCTGCGGCGTCTCTTACCTTGCTCGTTGAGCGTGCGGTATAATCGCTCGTGTTGGCCGCTTTTGTCTCCTCTACAAAACTATTGAACGGAACAAACTCTTTCACCGGGAATTGCGCATTGAGCCGCCCATTCAATGCGACTAGAGCGAACATCAAGGCGAAAAACATTAGATGCCTCTTTGCTTTCATACGATCCTCCTTGGGCAACGTGGTTGGGGGTTGGGCTGCGACTACATTGCTGTGCTGTTTGCTGATTTGCGGCGTCATGTTGACCTCCTTATGGTCGTAGGTTGGGGCGTCGGTGTAAGTCGTGCGGCGCCGGGTTGTGATTTCGGGACCTGTTTCTCTAGCCGGAATCGGGATGCTTGTCCCGCCTCCTGGATCCCTGTTCGAGAGCGGCTGGCCGGTTGTGCTCGCTTTTCCCGCTCTCGTGAACGGCACAATGCGCTGGTTATACAGGGTAGTGAATGACTTCTGGTTTTCGTTTCAGCGATCACGCAGGAATTTGCGCGATATATTCTTCAACTTCACCGCCTTGGTATGAAACGATTCGGTCCCACGCGCAACTATCTCTTTCACGGAGAATCTCGCGACGACCAACCGGCTCCGGATAGTCCTGGCACACACTTTGAGCAGAGCTCTCCGCCGATTTCGCAGTTGGGGGCTGCAGTCTGGCGCATTTGAGTTGGGGTGATAGACGAAAGACAACCCTGGGGAAATCACAGTACTGCTGAAACGATGGCAGAACAACGATCCGCTGGCGGAGTCGCAGCTCTTTGAAGCACTCATGTCGGATCTGCGAAAGATTGCGAGCAATTGTTTTCGCAAGGAACGCTCAGGTCATACCCGTCAGCCGACCGCTGTTATCAACGAGGCCTTCCTTCGCCTGGCAAGGGCCAAGAGTATCGGTTGGCAAGATTGCTAATGACACCTGAGCGGCGGCTGCTTGCGGCAAAATGAACGTCCTATTATCCTCGCTGAGCTGCGGACTAGACTAGTCGTGTTAAACGCGCCAGCGTGCGATAGACCGAGATGGCAAGATGTTTGCCACGGCGATTGGAGGCCGTACCGATGGCAAAGAGCAAGCGCAAACGGACGCCCAAATCTGTTCTGAAGCTCCCGGATCGTGCGAATGGAATGCGGGATGGTTACGCTGGGACCGTTCCCGCGGGATCGCACTTCGGGTCGGATGCGGGCTGGTTAGAGACGCAGGTCCTCAGCAGGAAGTAAGCGTATTCGCCCGCAGGAAGCGCGGAAGCAGCGGCGGAATATACGGTTCATAGCTCAGCCCAGGCAAGAGGGGAGCAGAGATGCTCCCCTTTCCTAATCGACAACGACCTGGCATGCGTCGCGTCTTAGATTGTTTCCCACTGATCACAGTCAGCCTGCCTCAGCGATGGTGCTGAGGCGTTTTTCCCGAAGCACGCGGCTTTATCTGATCGCTATAAATTTGAAAGGGAGCCCAATACAGAGGCTTGCGGAACACGCTGTCCGAATGCAGAAGAGACAGTTTCGCTGATCGAAGAGCTACATCGGGACTATGACCTTTTTCTAACTCCTTGTAGAAGCCATCCATCAGCTGCGGCGTTGCGGAATCACTGGCTTGCCAAAGCGCAGCAATCACGTTGTGTGCGCCGGCGCGCAGAAAGGCCCAGGAGAGACCCACTAAACCTTCGCCGGTATAGGCACGCGCTCCCGCACCATAGCAGGTTGAGATGGTGACGAGGTCCGCCTGAATAGGCCGGCGAATGATGTCGCGAGCATAGAGCTTAAATGAATCGTCTTCCGCCGCCGACTTCGACAAGACGACAGCCGAATCCAGAGGGCTAAGTCTGCTGGCCGTCCCATGGGCGACAAAATGTATATAGGAGAACTGCTGCGGATTGCTACCGAAATAGGCCCGGCTCGTCGCCTCGCCCCGGGTGAGAACCGTTCGTTCAGTCGGAGCAAAATGGCCCTCGATGCTGCGTACCTCGGCCCCAGCGTCGGCCAATTCGGCGTAGTCACGATTCGGCGAAACGGGATTCCCAATCAGCAGGAGCTTCGGTCTCGCGATGGGGGCTTGGGCGGAGGTCTTCAGCAGCCGGAGCGAAGTGGCGTTCACAATGGTGGCATCGTCAATCAGGTAGTGTGGATTGGGCCCGGGGACGAGCAGGGTTTCAAAATTCAGGTCGTTCAGCGCACCGTCCGGGATAACAATCGTAAGCGACGTGTTTGCGATTTCCTGGCTCGCCGGCGCGACCAGAAGCTTGTACAGGTCAAAGCCATTCTGATTGGCAGCTTGTAAGGCGTCTCTGGGCCCTTGTATATCCTTGCGGTAGTTACCGACTAACGCGTTAAGAACTTCTGCCGATGGCAGTGGGGAAAGCTTTACGTGATCCGGAGTAACGATCCACAAATAGGAGTATCTCGGTCCCAGCCAATAGAACAAGATAGTGGCGTTAACCTGCGAAGCCAGCTTCTGCGGACCGCCTATTCCAGTAGGCTTCGCACTGTCTTTGCTGTTCCCTGATTTAAGTCCTTCGGCGAGAGTCTGCGCGCGGCTATAGTCGGCAACCTGTAGTGCCTCTAGCTCCGAGCCCTGATTCACCAGAAAATGAATATAGTCATCGTGAAGGTGCGCGCTGTTGGCGAGAAACGGTAGCCTGAGTTCTTCCTGGTTAACCGAGGCGCGCGTGCTTTCGAATGTTGCCAACGAGAGTTTGTATTGCCGGGACGCATCCGCCGGACGCTTTTCATCCTCATAGAGTCTCGCCAGGTCTTCCTGGGCCTCCCATTTCAACGGCGCCTCGTTCTGAGGATCAGCCGCAACCTCACTAAATAGCTGGACAGCGCGAGCTGCGTCGTTCTGATGCAGGGCAATCTTCCCCATGATCAGCGAGGCCTCGAGTTCTCCCTCGCGATCGCCCCGGGAGCGACAAAGGCTCATCGCCTGCTGGGTGTAGCGGTTCGCCTGCTCCCACTTCTGCTGCTCAACGGACACAGCCGCAAGCGCTGTCATCACATCCACCAGATCTTCTTTGTCGTCGGATTGCTGGGCCAGCGACAACGACTGCTTGTAGTAAGTTTCTGCGGTGCTGGTCTGGTTCATCTCTTGGGAAATCATCCCCAGTGCTCGGATCCATTTCGCCAAGTCATTCTTCGCATCCAGCTTGCGCGCTTCCTCGGCGGCTTGTTGGAAGTAGACTAGGGATTTCTCACGGTCGCCCATGCGGTAATAGGCCCAGCCCAGATTGCCCAGGGCCTTCTGTTCGGCGAAGCGCGCTCCCAAGTTGCGGGCAGCCTCATAGCCGTCCGTCGACCACAAGATTGCATTGTCGTAGTGACCTTGCTTCAACGCAGCTAGCCCAAGGTTCATCAGGGCCGTGGCTTCGAGAAGTTGGTCTTTTTCCTCACGAGCCATTCGCAGGACTTGCCGAAAGTAAGCCTCAGACTGAGCCACATCGCCGCGGCCAAACTCGATCACACCGTGGATCTGGGCTAACTGCCCATCAACGTGGGAGTGACTGAGTTGGCAGAGTTGGTCGGCCTTGTCCAAGCGTTCGTTGGCTTCGTCCTGGCGGCCCAAGCGCGCCAGCGCCAAGCCTTCTACCATGTTTTTTTGGATGGCTTCGTCGCCGCTGGCGAGATCAGCGGGCAATCGTGAGTTCAGCGTCGAGAGCGCTTCCTGGTTGAGCCTTCTGTATGTGAGAATTTCGGCTTCGAGGATACGAAACTTCCACGCCCACTGAGCGCTCTGCTGGGAATAGCGAGCGTATCCCTCTTTAGCTTCCTGTTGCGCCTTGATCAGGTCGCCTTGAACGATGGTCAAGCGCGCCTGCCGATAGGCGACCTCAGGGTCCGCCTTGGGCGTAGAGCGACAACCGCAGAGCAAACCGAGGAGCAACGCGATGCCCAGCCAGCCTATGGATAAGTGCTGCCATTGGTCCTTGTGTCGCCGCTGGTGATGACCGCCTCGGTCGGGGAACCCATCTCCAACCGGAGCATGATCAGGTGGAAGGAGTTGTGATCGAGAAGCAGTTCGCCCAGGAAGACTTTGCCGAACTCGGGTATGACCAGGGCATGGCCGAACCGTTTCCCGGGGCAATCTCCCTGGATCTCTTGCACCAGCGAGCATAGAACCGCGCTCCTTTCTTTAAGTCGGCTCTCGTCCGCCTGCGGTAATGGATACCGCTCTTCCAGCCAATCCAGACACCGATGCCATGCCGGATCATTCGCATCTGTCTGACCGGACCTCATGTTCTGGTGAAATTCGCCAACCCGCTTCAGGAAGGCAGGGTTCTCGATGCACGGCTGCTTGGGATAATCGCCTGCACCAGCCTGATCGCACAAGCCGAGATCCAAAACCGGATTAATCGGGCAGCCTCCGATACGCAGGTTCTCAAATTGCGTTCCTACGAAGGAAACCCTCGGCGTGTAGCCGTCACGCGGATGTTCGGTTGAGATTTGCGCCACCACTCGATCGGCGGTGATCACGTTCAGTATGTTCAGCCCCTCAATCGAGGCCGACACCAAGGTTGTCCAATTGCCGTTCCTCTCGTCGAAGCTGCCGGACACCTGCGTTTGCGCCGCTTGAAAGGACAGTATGCCGTCAAATCGAAAATCTCCCACCCGCGCCGTCGCGAATCCTCCCACTGCTGGCAACGACAGAGGAGCTTGGACCGGCAGGATCTGCTGGAAAGGACGATCAATCCGGCCGCCAACCGCGCTTGCATCGGCGTGGTAGAAGTGCGTTCTGCGAACATG
>JADGNP010000004.1 GCA_017883425.1 Candidatus Sulfotelmatobacter sp.
AACATCGGTAGTAGGTCAGTTTGAAACTGACCCACTACCGAAACATCCCACCGGAAGAGTGATCCCTGTCATTGAAATGTCCTTTTCAGCGGCGTTTGGAGGCATTTTTTGGGGATTGACAGCACTGTCGTTTTGCGACAAACTCGTTGCCACTCGCGCCTTCGCCACAACGATTCGAGGCGGCTTCGTCACTGACCAATCCTGATTTGTATGGGCCGTGCCATGGACTCTTCGCCGCTTCCGCCCCCATCGGGTTCAGGCTTACCAAGCCGCGACCTCCCGCCCGTTGCGTTACCTCTCAAGCAACCTGGCCCGCTGCGCGCTTCTGACCCCATCGCGCTGGTCGACGTTCTGCGCCAAGCCCTCGCCGCGGGCACGCGCTCCACAGATTCCATCCTGCGCGCCGCAACCGATGCTGCACGGGTCGTGAGTGGCGCCCACGGCGCGGCGCTCGCTTTGCGAACCAACGGATTCATCGTATGCCGGGCGCGGAGCGGCGACATTGCTCCGGAACTGGGAGCCCCTCTCAACGTAGATTCGGGAATCTCGGGCGAGTGCCTGCGTACCGCGACCATCCTGGTTTGCAACGATGCCGCCACCGACAAGCGCGTGGACCCTGAGGTCTGTCTCAAACTGGGAGTCCGCTCCATCGTGGCTGTGCCTGTGCGCAGTGCCCTGGGAATCGCCGGCATTCTGGAAGCTTTCTCCACCCGCGCTTACGGCTTCGGGACTGAACAAATCGACGCCCTAAGAGTATTGGCCGAGATCGCCGAGACGGCGTACGATCGCGAAGGCCGCTCCCCGAGTCCGACTCCCGCTTCGGTGACTCCGGCGGTCAGCCGTCCCGCGCTTTTCGCTCCACCTGTCGCCACCGAGCAAACTCGTGCCGGGAAGTTCTCCTACGAATATTTTTCCAAGCGACGCTATTGGATTCCGGTCGTCGTGGCGATCGCCTTGCTATTGGTTTCGATGGTGGTGTGGTTCAGCTGGCGCGAACCCGCGGGCGAGATCGCCGCCAGCCAGGCGCCGGCGCGATCGCTGAGCGCGACCGAGGAACCTTCGGGCCATCCCGCGCCCCCAGTCTTACCTCTGAAACCCGACACCAGACTCACAGCCCGCCGGTCCGATCGAATGCGCACAAAAGACCTGCTGGAAAACGCGGCCGGGATCGAGCCGGCAATGGGCGGCCCGCATCCGTCAAGTTCCGCCGCAAGTGCAGCCACAGACATATCGGAAGCAAACCAAGCGGAGAAGGAGACCTTGAGCAACGCGCCACCGGGCTCGGCCAGCGAACCGCCGCCCTCCATCACAGTCACGACATCGACGATCCCGGACGAGGTGGTGGGCTTGAGTTCAACGCCTGCTACCCTGCCGACGTTTGGAGCAAGGGCCTCCACCGGCGTTACCGAAGCCGTTCTTATCCGTAAGGTCGATCCAACCTATCCGCCCCAGGCACGGGTCCAGAGGCTTGCCGGCTCGGTGATCCTCGACGCTACCATTGCCGAGGACGGATCCATCCACGAGGTGAAAGTCGTCAGCGGACCACCGCAGCTGGCTGCTGCCGCGACCGCGGCCATCCGGCAATGGCGCTACAGTCCTTCCTTGCTCAGTGGCAAACCAATCGAGGTCCAGAAGCAGATCACTATTGTCTTCAAACTGCCGTGAGAGATTTGTAGGCACGAGAGGAATGACTTAAGAGGCGCGTCTTAATCGGTGAGCGAAAAGGCGGCGGCGGTTTGTACACCGGTTTTCCAGACGCGGCTTCTAGACCAGATTCAGCGCTTTCTTGATGGTGCTGCGCTCTTTCTGGATCTTTTCCTGCAGAAGCGTAATGGCGTAGATGAGCTGCTCGGGCCGCGGCGGGCAGCCGGGGACGTAGACGTCGACGGGAATGACCTGATTGACGCTCTGTACCAGCGCGTAGTTCTGGAAGACGCCACCCGAGGTTGCGCAGGCGCCCATGGAAATCACCCACTTCGGCTCGGGCATCTGCTCCCACAACTGCCGGATGACGGGCGCCATCTTGTTCGATACGCGGCCCGCGATGATGATCAGATCGCTCTGCCGCGGCGACGGACGAAATACCTCGGCGCCAAAGCGGGCAATATCAAAGCGCGCCGCGCCCATGGACATCATCTCAATGGCGCAGCAGGCCAAACCAAACGTCATGGGCCAGATCGAACTCTTGCGCATCCAGTTGACCGCGGAGTCGAGCGTAGTCAGCACCACCCCTTCAGGAGTGGGATTGCCGAAGGTGAGGTCTTTGACGGTCTTGGTGCCGTTCTCGACGTCAACGTAGGGTCCGAAATTCAGTTCGCGGGCCATAGATCTATTTTAAACTAACACTGCGCCTCATTTACCCTCTGACAGCGCCGCTCTTCGCACTGCTTTCTCAGAAGACTGGGGTAACTGCACGGGGACGAAGTATTCTTCGGGATAAAGATAGTCTTCGCCCGATTCGTCGATGACTCTAATCTGGCCGAGCTTGGCCGCAGCCGCATCCACAACGACCTGGTAAAGCTTCCGCAGCTCGAGTGAGGCGGCGTAGTCCCTGTTCTTGACACAAACGACGAATCGAGGCTCAGTTCGCTTCATTGAATCCCTAGGATACGCTTGATCTTGTACTCTCTTGCGCCGACGCCGTGCGCTTCGTACCAGTGCACTTCAGCATGACACATCCTACCATCCGCCAGTTGCACAGTTGCTGTTCCCTTTAGCTTTCTCCAGCGGCGGCCGCCATAGATCTTCGACAATCGCCGCCACTCTCGAATCCCCTTGCCCGAGGCGATCGTTTCAATATCCGAAACACGACCGATGATTTTGAAGAACACAGGCGCCGATTGTACTCCTCTGAGCGTCTGTTCCTCGGCGATCTCCGCGCGCTCGGCGGTGAAGAAAAACTACGGGTTCAATACGACCTTGCCAAACATTTGGCTCTTCTCCAAATACTCATGTGCTGCGCGCAATTCGCTGAGTGGGAAGACACGGTCCACCACCGGCTTCAGCCGACCCGCGAATACGTGGCCCAGCACTTCATGCAGCTCGCCCATCGTCCCCATGTAAGAACCGAGCAGGGTCAACTGGCGCGAGAACAAGTGACGCAGATCGAGACCCACGGTGGGTCCGGTGGTGGCCCCGCAGGTTACCAGCTTGCCGCCGCTTTTGAGGGATCGCACACTCTCGTCCCAGGTCGCCGCTCCAACGTGCTCGACCACGAGATCCACGCCTTCTTTGTTCGTAATCTTCCGGACTTCGTCAGAAATCTTCTGCTTGTAGTGGTTGATACCGTGGTCGGCCCCCAGCGCGTGTGCCTTCTCAAGTTTCGCTTCGTCGCCCGCCGTGGTGATCACGCGGCAGCGAAATAACTTCGCGATCTGGATCGCGGCGATGCCCACCCCTGAACTGGCACCCAGCACCAGCACCGTCTGCCCGGGGCGCACTGCCGCGAGCCCCACCAGCATGTGCCACGCAGTCACGAACACCAGCGGCACGCTGGCAGCCTGATTGAAATCGAGCCCGTCGGGAATGGGGATCACATTCGCCGCGGGCACGGCGATCAATTCGCAGTTGCCGCCGTCGACTGCATTGCCCAGGACCGTGAACTCGCGGCACTGGTTCTGCAATCCCGCGAGGCACTTCACGCAGTGTCCGCAGAAGTGCATGGGCGCGACCAACACCCGCTGCCCTACCGTGAATCCACTGACGTACTCACCGATCTCCGCGACCTCGCCCGCGACGTCGCTGCCCAGGATGTGCGGCAGTTTTACGCCCGGCAGCCCTTTGCGAACCCACACGTCGAGATGATTGAGCGAGCAGGCTTTCACGCGGACCAGCACTTGATCTTTGCGCGGCTGCGGGTCGGGGACGTCCTCGTACATCAAGACTTCCGGCCCACCAAATTGATGAATGCGAACTGCCTTCATGGATGAGACTCCTTCGCGCCACTGCAGGTTCAACGCATTTCAAGCTACCACACGGTCGGGCGTTCTCACTCCGTGAAAGTTGCGCCCAGCGCCCGATGTAAAATGCGCTTTGGAAGCCTGAGGAATCTTAATCATGCGTCATTCAGTTTCCGCACCGTCGAGGAATTTCCGCCGCCCGCTTGCAACGCTGGTAGGGCTAGCGTTGCTCGCGCTGCTCTCTACGCTGGTGATCGCGCAAGACGAGGAGGAAGGCCACGGCCCACCCCCTCTTGCCATCGGATCGCAGGCGCCCGATTTCTGCCTTCCCGGCGTGGACAGCCAAACCCATTGCCTGAAGGACTACGCCACCGCCAAAGTTCTGATGATTGCCTTTATCTGCAATCACTGCCCGACCTCCCAGCTCTACGAAACTCGCATCAAGCAAATCACCGAAGATTACAAGGACCGCGGCGTCGCAGTCGTCGCGATTGAGCCTAACAATCCAAACGCCGTCCGCCTCGACGAGATGGGCTACACCGACCTAGGCGATTCCCCCGAAGAAATGAAGATCCGCGCCGACTACCGGCATTTCAACTTCCCGTATCTCTACGACGGCGGAGACCAGAAGATCTCGAATCTATACGGGCCGACCGCAACCCCGCATGTCTTCATCTTCGACGCCGATCGTAAGCTGCGCTACGAGGGACGCATCGACAACAATCCGCGCGAGCCTCTGGTCACCAAACGTGACGCCCGGCTCGCCCTCGACGCAGTGCTCGCCGGCAAGCCTGTGCCGCTCGCCAAGACTCCGTCGGTCGGCTGTTCTACCAAGTGGATCTATAAGGAGGAAGGCCGCCGCCAGGAAATGGCGGAGATTGAGAAGCGACCGGTAACCCTGAAGCCCGTCAGCATGGACGATCTCAAGGGGTTGCGCAGGAATTCCACCGGCAAGCTACTGTTGGTGGATTTCTGGGCCACCTGGTGCGGCCCCTGCCGCAAAGAGCTGCCGGAGTTTGAAACCATGTACCGCATGTACGGACATCGCGCTTTTGACCTGGTCACCGTGAGCATCAACTACCCCGATGAGAAGGTGGGCGTCCAGAAAGTACTCGACGCTGAGCACGCCACCAGCACAAACCTGATCCTCGGCTCGACCGACCTCTACGCGCAATTGGCCGCGTTCGATCCCGACTGGAACGCGGCGGTACCGTACACGCTGCTGATTCGCCCCGACGGCACCGTCGCCTACAAAGCGCAGAGTACGAACGTCGACCCGCTGCAGCTGAAGCGCCTCATCATCGCTAACCTGCCCGACGATGACTACATCGGCCACCAGGCCTACTGGAAGACGGGGGTGGAAGCGAAGAAGTGAGACCCAGCGCTTTTTGCTTTCACTAGCCGTTGACCTCTTTTGTTAACCGACTGATAATCAAGGCTGCAAGTTAGTGGCACCCGCCATGGACATCTACGAACAGATCGTCGAGCTTCGCCGCGGAGGACGCCGCGGCGCCGTGGCCACCATCGTCAACGTGCGCGGGTCGATCCCGTCGTTCCGCACCGCGAAGATGCTGGTGCGCGATGACGGCTCGATCGTGGGCACGATCGGGGGCGGATGCGTGGAGGCCGACGTCTGGCAGGCGGCGCGCGAAGTCATGGAATCGGAGAAACCCCGAACCTTAAAGTTCGACTTGAACCAGGACCCGAAGTACGATACGGGGCTTGTCTGCGGCGGCACGCTGGAAGTTTTTGTGGAGCCCGTTTTACCTCCAGCTTTACTTTATGTTTTCGGCGCAGGCCATATTGCCTTCAACCTTTGCCAGACAGCTGCAAACGCCGGATTTGATGTAACGGTGACCGATGACCGGTCTTCGTACGCGACCAAGGAACGATTTCCGGCCGCACGCGAAGTCCACGCGCTCGACTTTGAAGAGGCCACGCAGAAGCTGGATCCGAACGAGTCTTCCTACATCGTGATCGTGACCCGCGGGCACCGCGATGACATGCGTATCCTGCGGTGGGCGGTGCAAACGCGGGCGCGCTATGTGGGGATGATCGGCTCGAAGCGCAAGGTCATCGAGATTTTCAAGACACTGCAGAAAGAGGGCGTGCCCGCGCATCTATTCGATCGGGTTCACGCTCCGGTCGGGCTTGATATTGGCGCCATCACGCCGGAGGAGATTGCCGTCGCCATCACCGCGGAGTTAATCGCGATCCGCCGGCACGCAAGCTCAGCGCTGCCGCATCTGAGCTGGTTTAAAGGTGCGCGAGAGGAATCTGGCGCAGAGGCCGCTACCGAGGCGATGGAAGAGGGCGACCACAACCTCTGAGTGCCTCCGCTCACTGACTTTCCCCTCGCTTTCTGCTATCTTCCGCACATGTCCCGTTCCCCAAGCTTCGCAGGAGTAATTCTGGCCGCAGGCGATTCCTCGCGCATGGGCACGGACAAAGCCCTGCTCCCCTGGCCACCGCAGGTCGCCGGACAGCCGCCGTCGAAGGATACTTTTCTTTCCGCGGCGATTCGGTCACTGACGCTCGCCACTGACTTCATCCTCGTCGTAGTGGGCAAGAACGAGGCGGCCCTGGCCCCGATTGCCTATGCCAACGGGGCGTCGGTCGTCACCAATCCCGACCCCAGCCGGGGCCAGTTCAGCTCGCTGCAAGTGGGATTGCACGAAGTGCTCAATCGCGGACGCGACGCTGCTGTAATCACGCTCGTGGATCGCCCGCCGGTCAGCTCCGCCACCGTACAACTGCTGCGGGATGCCTTCGAATCCGCTCCGCAGAATATCTGGGCGGTTGTGCCTGAGCTTTCCGGCAAACACGGGCATCCCTATCTTGTGGGCCGCGAATTGATTGAAGTTTTTCTGCAGGCGCCGCCGAGCGCGAACGCCCGCGACGTTGAACACCGCTACCAAGACCGCATCCAGTACGTGGCCGTAAGCGATCCGTTTGCGGCGCTGAACATCAATACTCCCGAAGATTACGCCGCTCTGCTGACGAAGTCCTATTAAGTGTGCAGTGGGTACCGTGTTTGGAAGGCAAAAAGGAGATTCCGATTGAATAGAATGAAGTCCCCTCGGCGGAGGTCAACGATGCACATTTCGCACGTTCTATTTCTCCTGTTACTTGTCGTTTCGTCGGCGGCCATTTCGGCTACGGCAACTCAGAGCACGGGCGGTCGCGGCGAAGAGAAAGATCGAGCTGCGATCGCGAAGACGCTGGGTCGGTTCCTCGATGCGTGGAACACGCACGATGCGCACGCATTCTCACTGATCTTCACGGAGGACGCGGATTTCACGAACGTGGCGGGCGTCCACGCGCAGGGGCGGAGCAATGTGGAAGCGTTTCATGCGCCGAGGTTTGCGGACTACTTCAAAGACAGCCATCAAACTGCAACCATCCGCAGCATCCGGTTCCTGAAGCCGGACCTGGCTATCGTGGATGTGGACTGGCAAATGACAGGCGCGCGGTCGGCCGACGGGAAGCCCGCCGGCGACCGAAGAGGACTGCTCGATTGGGTGATGGCAAAGCAGGCGGATGGCTCGTGGCTGATCGAAGTGATGCACAACACTGACTTGACGCAGTATCCCGTTCCCGCGAGATAGTGAATCCCTGCTTAACAACAATCGCTACAGGACGTGGAACTCTCTGAAAATCGTACAGACTTGCTCAAGTGAATCGGCCGCTGCGACCTTGTCCACAAATTCCTCGAAATTAACCGGGTTTCTAAGATTGTGGCGCGATGCCCTCGGGGGCTGAAGTGCGTGCGTGAGAAATACTCTTTCGCCCCGCTGGGGCTCGCTCATCTCCCCCGCTTCGGCACCCACGGCTTACGCCGTGGGCTGCATTCTTACGCCGCTTCGCGGCTAGGCATCTGGGTTACTCCACCGCGTCGTGGAAACTCTGGTTCTCACGCACACACTGAAGCCCGGTGTCTGTGCGTCCCCGTTACGGCCCGGCTGAACAGTTTGCTGAAAAACTCGGTCTAGACGCCTCAGGGGCTGAAGCCCTCGAAGAAAAGAAATCCTTTATCGCAGCGCTGAAAGCGCTGCGCCACCCAAAACCGAGTTCTTCAGCAAGCCGTGAAGCCGGGCCCTTCCCCAAAGCCGATAGGTGACACTGGTAAGCCGGTTCTAGTCTCCTGGTCACGGCAGGTTTGCAGATCTCGGCTTCCGCACGTTATCGTCGAAGTGCATGGAAAGCTTTGGGGCGCAAGCGCTACATCCCACGCGGCAGGAGTTTCTGGAATCCGTACTGCGGCTGAAACCGCGGGTGGCGGCGTTTGACTGCGACGGCACACTCTGGTCGGGCGACGCGGGCGAAAGATTTTTCGACTGGGAGATCAACCAGGGAATCGTCCCGGCCGAAGTTGGCCAGGCAATGCGCGCCCGCTACGTCGAGTACAAAGCCGGCAAAGTCAGCGAAGACGACATGTGCGGCGAGATGGTCACCATGCACAAGGGAATGACCGAGGCAGTAATGATGAAGGCCGCGGCAGACTTCATGGCGCACGCTTTCCCCGGGCAGATCTTTGCCGAGATGCAGGAACTGGTCGGTCGCCTGCAAGAGAACGGTTGTGACATCTGGGCCGTCTCGTCATCGAACGAATGGGTCATCCGCGCCGGCATGAAGGCATTCGACATCCCGGAAGATCGCATCCTCGCGACTAAAATCGAACTCGAAAATGGCGTGATCAGCGACCGGTTGGTCCGCATCCCGTCCGGCCCCGGCAAGCCGAAGGCACTGCGCGCAGTGGTCAGGCAGGAGATTGACGCGGCTTTCGGCAATTCCCGCTGGGACGCCGATATGCTTGCCATCGCCAAACACGCGTTCGCGGTGAATCCCAATCCCGATCTCGAAGCCGCAGCCCGCCAGCGAGGCTGGACGATCTACTTCCCTGACGGAACTCGCGCGTAGAAGCCGTCTCGCCAATGAACCGACGGGGCAAAACTCCCGCATCCCTCAGGGGCTAAAGCCGGCATCTCTGATGGCTCCTGGCGGCACGGCTAAAGCCATGCCCTTCCCAAGACGACTATGAGGTCGCTGCCAGTCATTCATCACGCAATCCCCAACACTTCGTTGAAGAAGCCGACCAGGTATTTCCACACCAAGTAGTAGGCGATCAGAGCGAACGAGAACCCGACCGCCGGAATAGCGTACGGAACGACGATTTCATGGGCCAACACCAGCCCGCCAGAGGTTGCGGTCAGGAATCCTGAGCACGACGCCAGAGCGAATCCGGCCGGCGCCAGAATAAACGGCAGGAGTGCTCCATGAAGCCCAATCGGCAGGTGCGGGCGTGGGCGCAGCCACAAATAGAAAATATTCCAGGCTCCAAAAAGGTTAGGCACCAAAGCCATGGGAAAGACAATCACGCGCTCGATCGGAATGGGAATGTGGAATGTATAACGCACGATCAAGAAACCGCTGAGCACCACCAGCAACATCATGGTGGGCACGGCACTACCGGCCATATAGGCACGCAGATAAGGATGTGTATTCATGATGTCCTCCAGAATCAAAAGTGATAGAGCCAGATCGGAATGGACCTGGGAAAGATGCAAACACCCACAACCAGCACAGCCAGCAATGCCCAGTCGAACCATGGTACCGACGACAGCGCAGCTGGCGAAAACACGACCGCAAGCCACTGACGCCCGTGTGCACCCTCATCGACGCGGTGAAGCATTTTGGGCCAAAGGTCGCGGCCCAGTTCACGGCTCATGGGAGGCAACGACTGCTTTAATAGATCAGCGAACTTCTTCTGTTCTTGTTCATTCATGGGTTGTATCCAAGTTTCCTAGTTTCTTGCGCAATACTCGAACCGCGCGAAACAGCCGCGACTTGACAGCCGCAGTCGAGATGTTCAGCGCCTCAGCGATCTCGCTTTGGGGACATTCTTCAATCAAGGCCAATGCGGCTACGACGCGCAGCTTGGCTGGCAATTGCTGAAAAGCCAACTGCGTGCGTTCGCGCAGCTCCCGCTGAATCGCCGGATTACCGGCGTGGGGGTCCGGCGCGAATTCGGCGGGCAGGGTCCCGGCTAATTCTCCGTGCCGAGATCCCTCCTTCTTCAGATAATCGATCGCCACATTAGTGGCGATTCTTCTGGCCCAAGCTCCGAAACTGCGACTCGGATCGAAGCGGGCATGCGCACTGTAAATGCGCCAGAAGGTTTCGACGGTCAGATCCTCAGCCGCAGCCGGATCGCGAACGATCCGCACGACCCAACTGAAGACCTCTCCCTGGAACTGTCGAAACAGCGTCTCGAAGGCCTCGAGCTCGCCCGCGGCGAACTGCGCCAATACCTTCGGATGCTCTTCTAACAATTCCATTTTCCTTCCCTATATACGCTTACTTGCGAGCCGCGGCGATCGTTTCATGTTTTTCTTTGGGAGAATTTTGCGAGTGTTACCGAACCACGACGGTGCGCGGGCCATTTACAATTTGAACTGTATGTATTCGGCCCAGCTGCTCGATCACTTCCAGAATCCGCGCAACCCGGGCGAAGTGGCTGGCGCTGACGCCATCGCCGAAATCGAGAACCCGGCCTGCGGAGACGTGCTTCGTCTGACTTTGAAGATCAGTTCCGGACGCATTGCGGAAATTCGATTCAAGGCCAAGGGATGCGTTCCCTCGATGGCATGTGCCTCGGCCTTGACTGAACTGGTGGCGGGCCGGACTCTGGAGGAAACTGGAGCCCTGCGCCGCGAGACCTTGATCGCGGCGGTGGGTGGATTGCCCCAGGCTTCGACGCACGCGGCACAATTGGCTCTGGACACGCTTTCCGCGGCGCTGCGCCAGCTCAAACCCTAGCTTGCAACATGCCTTACTCGCACACTCCCCGCCGCATCGCATGCCTGCAGCCGAGCGCGACCGTCATTCTCGACGCCATTGGCGAGCTTGGACGTGTGGTGGCCTGCACGCGGTATTGCGCAGATGTTGTGCCGGAGGTCGCTGACGGTTCGCGCGTAATTCTGGCCGACTCATGGACTGCCGACAGTGCGCAAATCGTTGCCGCGCAACCCGATCTCGTGATTGCGGCTGTGCCGTATCAAGAAAAAGCGGTCAGCGAAATCCTTAAGGCGGGTGCGCGGTTTCTTGGCTTGGCTCCCAAGACCCTGGCGGATATCTATACTGACATCGCGACGATCGCAGGTGCAGTCGGTGCGATGGAACGGGGAGACGGGGTAATTGCGGCCATGCAGCGCCGGATCGGGGAAGTTCGCGCCCGGACCGCGGCCACTGCTCGGCCCAGAGTCTGGTGTGAGGAATGGGGCAAGCCCCTGATCGCGTCGCAGAGATGGGTCGTGGAATTGGTCGAGGCCGCAGGAGGGGACTTCGTGGGCACTCCGGGCCGCCAGGCCTCAGCCGACGACGTCCGGGGACTCGATCCGGAAGTGATCATTGCCGCGTGGTGCGGCGCGGGAGACCGCGTCCCGCTGGAGAAGATCATTGTGGAGCGGGGCTGGCAGCAGACCGCCGCAGCGCTTTCTGGCCGCGTCTTCTGCATTCGGGACGAATTTCTCAACACTCCGGCGCCTACACTGCTCCAAGGTTTGGAGGCGCTGGCCTTCGCGATCCATCCCGAGCTGTTCCCGGGCACGAAAGGAATCCGGCAGATTACTCGCGTTCCCGCTTCCACAGCTGAGAATTCGACAGCCTGAGTTAAGATTCCCTTGATGCCCCCAGCAAGCAGAGTCGAAGAGGTTCGCAGCGAGCTCGATGAGTTGGCCCAAGCAGTCTCCAGCGCGCAGGAACTCATGCAGGCGATGGTGAAACTGCTGCACGGGCGCATGCTGAAATATAACTGGGTTGGCTTCTACATGCTCGAACCGGGCGCACAGCCACCCATGCTCGTACTGGACGCGTTCGAGGGCGCTATGACGCCGCACGTCCGCATTCCGCTCAACCAGGGCATTTGCGGCGCGGCCGCATCCAGCGGGCAAACGGTCGTAGTCGACGATGTCAGCAAAGATCCC
Organism: Candidatus Sulfotelmatobacter sp.; assembly: GCA_017883425.1. Classification (GTDB taxonomy): domain Bacteria; phylum Acidobacteriota; class Terriglobia; order Terriglobales; family Acidobacteriaceae; genus Sulfotelmatobacter. The sequence continues at coordinate 11,885 of JADGNP010000004.1, forward strand.
CGGTATCTGGCGTGTTCGCTCGAGACCAAGTCCGAGATCGTCGTGCCGCTGTTTGCGCATGGCAAGGTGGTGGGCGAGTTGGATGTAGACAGCCACTTCGCAGCGGCGTTCACTCCCGAACATCAGGATCTTGTGCAGCATTGCGCCATGCTCGTCGGGAAGAAACTGGAAACCTCCGGACACTGAGAGTCCAAGCATGAAAGTCCAGGAATGAGAGTCGAAAAGGGCAAAGTGCGCGCCCCGGAGATCGGCCGGGTGTGGCTGAATTCGACTCCGCTCAGCTTCCGGCAGTTACGCGGGCGCGCGGTGCTGGTCGACTTCTGGGATTACACCTGCGTCAACTGCATTCGCACTCTGCCCTATGTGCAGGCGTGGCACGAGCGCTACCGCGACAAGAGCTTGACCGTGATCGGAGTCCACACGCCCGAGTTTACCTTCGCCCAATACGAGTCGAACGTGGAGCGCGGGATCCGCGAATTCGGGCTCACCTACCCAATCGTGATCGACAGCAACCGTGAAATCTGGAAGGCCTTCGCGAACCGCTACTGGCCAACCAAATACTTGCTCGATAAAGATGGGTACCTGCGCTTCGGCCATTTCGGGGAAGGCGGCTATGGGGAGTGTGAGCAGGTGATTCATGAATTGCTGCGCGAGATTGATCCCAACGCAGACCTACCCGCCTTAATGGACCCCCTGCGCGAAGAAGATCACGTGGGCGCGGTCTGTTACCGCGCGTCGGGGGAACTCTACCTGGGACATCGCCGCGGGCGGATCGGCAACGAGGGTGGATTTAAAGAAGATCAGATTGCCGATTATGTTTTCGGCGGAGAGACGGAAGAGAACTTCTTCTACGCGAACGGGCGCTGGGCCTCGACCGCCGAGTACTTCGAGGCCGTTGAAACCGGGCCTCATACTTTGCGATTGAAATACGAAGCATCCGCCGTAAACTTGGTCATGGCTTGCCCGCACGCCACCGCGGCCGAGGTTGTCGTTGTGCAGGACGGCAAGCCGCTCGCCCGCAAGCAGGCGACTCGAGACACGCATTTCCGTCCCAGCGCGAACGGAGGCGAGGAAGAAAGCTACGTCGCGGTCGACTCGGCGCGCATGTATTTTCTTCTGGACAATCACGAATTCGGCGAACACGAACTGGAACTGCGCTGCTCCGCGGGCGTTGCCGCGTTCGCCTTCACCTTCACCAGTTGCGTCGATCCCGTGGCTAGCGCGCTGCAGGCGGCCAGCGTGCCCGAGCCATGAAGCGCGTCGTCGCAGGCCTCATCGTAAAGGAAGGCAAGCTGCTGGTGTGCCAGCGCACCCGCCACCAGACCATGCCCTTGAAGTGGGAGTTCCCCGGCGGAAAGATTGAAGAAGGAGAACAGCCCCGCGACGCCCTGCGCCGGGAATTGGAGGAAGAACTCGGAATCCTGGCGACCATCGGAGACGAAGTCAGGCGGATTCAGCACGAGTATCCGAACGGTGGGATGGTCGAACTGCGCTTCTTCATCGTGCGCGAGCACCAGAGAGAAATCGAGAACCGCATTTTTCGTGACATGCAGTGGGCTGAACCGAAGGATCTTCCGAAGTACGACTTTCTGGAGGCCGACCTGACGCTAGTGAGGGACCTGGCCGCGGGTAAACTGCTCTAGCCCGATCGCAGCGTCCAGAACCACACCACTGTCAGCCCGATCATCACGACAGTTGTGACCCAAGCGACCGCGTTGAACAAGCGCGTGTTCACATACTCGCCCATCAGTTCTTTTTTGTTGATGAGCAGCAGCATGAAGATCAACACGAACGGCAGCACGACCCCGTTCACCACTTGCGACAGCACGGCGATCTTGACCAGCGGAAGGCCGGGGATCAGCACCACGGCCCCTCCCGCCACAATGAGCAGCGTATAGAGCCAGTAAAATGCCGGTGCCTCCTCGAACTTCTTTCCTACGCCCGATTCAAACCCTAATCCTTCGCACACGGTATAAGCGGTGGAAAGCGGCAAAATAGACGCCGCAAACAAAGACGCATTGAACAGGCCAACCGCGAAAAGAATGTACGCGTAATCGCCTGCCAGGGGCTTCAGGGCCTGAGCCGCATCCGCGGCGTACTTGATGTCGCGATAGCCGTGGATGTAGAGCGTGGCCGCGCAGGCCACGATGATGAACCAGGCCACCACGTCGGTAAAAATGCAGCCGGTCACGACATCGAGGCGGGAAGCCTTGAATCCGCGCCGGGTCACGCCCTTCTCGACAATCGACGACTGCAGGTAGAACTGCATCCAGGGAGCAATCGTCGTCCCCACCACGCCGATGACCATATAGAGATAAGCCTGCTCGCGAAAGGCCTTCAGGGCGGGTGGTTTGAAAGTCGCAATGGTCGCGTCCTTCCATAAGGGATGCGCCAGCACCCCAGCCACAATGTACGTGATGTAGAAAAACGACGCGGCCAGGAACACTTTCTCCACGCTCTTGTACTGGCCTTTCACCACAATCAGCCACACAATGACGCAGCACACCGGCACAGTCGCGAAGCGGGGAAGGCCAAATAGTTCCAGGCTGGTGGCGATGCCGATGAACTCGGTCACGATGTTGCCGAAGTTGGTGATCAGGATCCCGATCATCATCAGGAAGGTGATGCGCAGCCCGAATTCCTCGCGAATGAGGTCGCTGAGCCCCTTGCCCGTAACGGCACCCATGCGGGCGCACATTTCCTGCACCACGATCAGGGCGAGGGTGATCGGGATCATGGTCCACAGCAGAAGATGTCCGAATTGCGCCCCGGCGGACGAGTAGGTCAGGATGCCGCCGGCATCATTATCGACGTTCGCGGTAATAAAACCCGGCCCGACTACGGCGAAGAACAGCAGGATCCGGATCTTCCAACGTCTGAGCAAAGTCATGCGCACTTTTCGCTGACATATGGATGGAGCAGTTTGCAGCTACCAACGACGGAACAGGATAAACGCACGCAGCGAATCTGACCAAAGGAAAAGTGCTCAAGAGGTGTAATTAGGGATGGCAGAGTTGGTGCCGGGCTTGGGTCTTGGGCTTTGGCTAAGACCTAACGCCGCCTCTTCTTAAAGCTTGGCCCGCAACATGCTGATCACATCATCCGAGGTGATGACGCCGGTCAGCCTGTTCTGCTGGTTCACGACGGGCAGGGTCTGCAGATTGTACTTATCGAATAATTCCGCCACTTCATTTTCCGCGACGCCTTCATGAGCGAGGACCAGCGGCTCCTGGGTCAACGACAGCATGGGTGTCGAGGTTTGCGCGAGCACCAGTCTCGCCAGCGGAACCGCACCGACCAGGGTTCCGTGAGAATCGACCAGGTAGATGGTGCTAACGACCTCGACTCCGCCTTCGAACTCGCGCAGCGAGTCGATGGCATTCTGCACGGTCGCGGCCCTGGGCAGGGCGAGGAACTCGGTGGTCATGCGGCCCGCGGCTGTCTCTTCGCGATGCTCCAGCAGTTCGACGACGTCCTGCTGCGCCTCCGGTTCCATCTGGACCAGGATCTGTTCCGTGCGCTCTTCCGTCAGATCGCCCAGCAGGTCGGCGGCCGCGTCGGGATCCATCTCCTCGACGATGTCGGCTGCCCTGCCGGAATCCAGCGACTCCACGATGGCTTTCTGAACCTTGGGCTCAACCTCCTCCAAAGCCTCGGCGGCCACTTCCTCATCGAGCGTCTGAAACACAGCCTGGCGCTCATCGGGCGCCAGATCTTCCACGATGTCGGCAATGTCGGCCGGGTGCAGCCTGGCGAGGCCATCGTACGAGATCTTCAGCTTCACCCGCCGAGCCGGATCGGTCTCGATCACGTCGATGAAATTCCACGGAATACTGCGAGGAGGAATCCTGCCCAGCAGCGCCTGCAAAGCCGTCTTGGGCGCCACACCGCGCAGCAGGCGCCGGACGGCGCCGCGTGCCCCCACGTCTACCGAATGGACACGCAGCACGGGATGAGTACGGTCGGCGTCCTTGTCTTTGTCTTTCGGGGCATCGACCTGCAGGTCCACATCATTCACGCGCACCACTTTTCGTCCGTTGATGTCGATCACCTGCTGGTCCAGCAGGTCGCGTTCCAGCAGAAACAGACCTTCTGTGCCGTGGACGGCGGGCCACTCTGCCGCCGCGGTAGTCGTCCGCACGCCGCCATTGATCGCCGACACGGCTGAAAATGGAAGAATGCGGTTGCCTGACTTGGTCTTCACGATCAGGGATGAGATCCGGGAACGGTCCTCTTGTGGAGCGAGCGTCACTTCGCGCACCCGTCCGGACGCGCCAGACGGGTCATACACGGTGGCGCCCAGCAGTTCGCTCAGGGCAAGAGTTGTCATCCCGCTAGAGCATAACCAAGTCGCGCACGATTCGGAACGAAAATCGAAAATCCGACCTCGGACTTCGGACCTCGGACCTCAGCCCCAACACGCCGCAGGCGGCAGTCAACTTTAGAGGGTAGATAGGTCTGAGGTCTGAGGTCTGAGGTCTGAGGTCTGAGGTCCGAGGTCTGAGGTCCGAGGTCTGAGAGCGCCGCAAGATCGGCATCCAGAGCGGAAACTATAGGTCTCCCGCACCGTATAATAATCCAGTAGCGTGCACCTTATCTTCGATATCGTCGGGCAGACCTTTCGCGCCCTCTGGGCGCACAAATTGCGCTCGTTTCTCACCATGTTCGGTATCGCGTGGGGCGTCGGTTCCCTGCTGTTGCTGGTCGGTCTGGGAGAGGGTTTCCGGGCCGGCAATCGTAAGCAGTTCGATTCCCTGGGCGAGAACGTGATGTTCATCTGGTCGGGCCGAGCCCCGGTGATGCAGGGGAGTTTCACCGCTCTGCGCCAGTACTATCTCACCTACCGCGATTACGAAGACATTCTTCGCGAATGCCCCAGCGTCGCGACTGCCGCCCCGGCTATCTCCCGCGGCGACATCCGTGCGGTCAGCGACTTTTACCAGGCGAGCGGCCAGATCGTCGGCATCCCGGCCGTATTCAATCACATCCGTTACCTCCCGATTAACCAAGGGCGCTGGATCAACGACATGGACGATGCGCAGAAGCGCACGGTGATCGTCATCGGCGACGAAGTGCGGCGCACACTGTTTCCGGGACGCCCGGCCGTCGGTGCGACCATCCTGCTCAACGGCATTCGCTTCACCGTGATCGGCACGCTGCAAAAAGTCGGCCACGGCGACAACATGAATCTGAACCTGCGCAGCTTTGTCCCGTTTCATGCCATGCAGAACTACTTCCGTCCTCTGAATACCGGGATCGCCACCGATGTGATCTCGTTCATCAACTATCAGCCGAGGTCGCGGGCTCTGCACGAGACGGCGCAGCAGGAAGTCCACAAGATTATTGCCCGCAACCATGGCTTCGATGCGAACAATCCGGACTCTTTCGACGAATGGGACACCATCAAGACGGTCGACCAGATCGGCAAGATCTTCGATGCCATGAACATGTTCCTGGGCAGCGTGGGACTGGTGACGCTCGCTCTGGGCGCAATCGGCATTATCAACATCATGCTCGTCGCAGTCGCTGACCGGACCCGCGAAATCGGCTTGCGCAAAGCCGTGGGCGCCACCAACGCCAGCATCATGTTCCAGTTTTTCGTGGAAGGAGCCTTCTTGACGCTGCTGAGTGGAGGCATTGGCATAGGAGGCGCGGCGGGCCTGATGGCTCTGCTCTCGGGGGTCGATCTCGGTCAGGGATTCGATCCACCCAAGCTGGTCGCTTCCACGGCAGCATTAGCGGTGATTTCGCTTGGTGTTGCTGGTGTGGCCGCGGGACTATATCCCGCGCGTCGCGCCGCGCGGCTCGAACCTGTGGAGGCGCTTAGGAAAGAATAGTCCGGGGAGGTAAGGTCGGTCTTCGTGCTTTGCATCCTCAGCGGCAGCTCTCCGCGAACTCTGCGGTTAAAAGCTTTACCGCAAAGAACGCAAAGGATTCGCAAAGTGCGCCAAGTAAAGCTGTGGCGCCCAAAACGCACCACTATTCTTGGCGCTGCAAGGTTGAGGAACCAACCATCAACAGTGAGACTCTAAATGCACCGCGATCTTCTACAACAAGCGTACTCGGCCATGCGACACGACCTGCGCCGCACCCTGCTTACGATGGCGGGAATGGCTTGGGGCATCGCCACCGTGGTCCTGCTGCTCTCCTACGGCAACGGCTTCGGGAAAGCCATCGAGACCATCTTTCAGAGCTTCGGCGCCACGGCCGTGGGAGTGTTCCCCGGGCGCACCTCACAGCAAGCGGGAGGCAACAAGGCCGGGGTCCAGATTCGCTTTACCAACGACGACGTCGAACTGCTGCGCAACAACGTCCCGCTCTGCCGCCATATCGTGCGCATGCTGCAGAAGGATTCCACCGTTCAGAATGACAATCGCTCTTTTACGTTCCCCGTGATGGGGCTTGACCCGTCGATCCAGGACATATGGAACCTCGACATCGAGCAGGGACGATTCCTCGACGATGCCGACAATATGCAGCACGGACTCTACGCCGTCATCGCCTCGGAAGCCCGCGACAAGCTTTTTTCCGGCATGCCCGCAGTCGGCGAGTCCATCCGCATCGATGGTGTAACTTTTGAGGTGATTGGGGTGGGAGCGCCTCGCATGCAGGAGGGCGACAACGACAACAACCGCGTCGTCTACGTCCCCTTCAACTCCATGGATGTGCTTAAAGACAACCACTATCTCGACGGGATCTGGCTCGATTCCGCGGGCCTCGACCATGACAAGCTGGACAAGACGATTCGGGGAACCCTGGCCACGGCACACAACTTCAAGCCCGACGACCAGCGCGCCGTCTTCGTCTTCGATGCCCAAAAGCAACTCGCGCAGTTCGGCATCATCACCATGGCGCTGAAAGTCCTGCTGGCCTTCATTGGGACGGTGACGCTAGGCATCGGCGGCGTGGGTCTAATGAACATCATGCTGGTCTCCGTAACGCAGCGCACGCGCGAAATCGGTGTGGAAAAGGCTCTCGGAGCACGACGCCACCACATTCTCTTCCAGTTCCTGGCCGAGGCGATGGTCATTACGGCCGCCGGCGGAGTGCTCGGAATTCTGCTCTCCTATGCGGTGTCGATCCTGGCAGGCCGCATCACGTTCTATAGTGCCCTGGCCAAACATGCCGAGGCGGCGGACATTCGGCTCATTGTGTCGCCCATGATTCTGCTCGTGGCAACGTCCATCCTTGCGGTTGTGGGCGTGATCAGCGGAATGGTCCCCGCCATGCGCGCCGCCAATCTCGATCCCATCGAAGCCCTGCGCTACGAATAAGGCGCGAGCGATAACTGGCCGTAACTTGCGCTGGCACCGATTAGAATCAACTTTCCACCATGTCTGACGACATTCTCACTCTGCCGCCGCCGCCCGCCGACGCGCGGCTCGCCTACGGCTCGGACCCAAACCAGCTTCTCGATCTGCGTCTGCCTTCCTCCAAACAAAAGAGCAAGCTACCGCATCCCCTGATCATCAACATCCACGGGGGCTACTGGCGCGCTAAATACAATCTCGATCACGCCGGGCACCTGTGCGCGGCCCTCTGCGCGAAAGGACTAGCCACGGCAAACCTCGAATACCGCCGCGTGGGCAACGACGGCGGGGCCTGGCCCGGCACTTTCGCCGATATCCGTTCCGCCTATCAGTTCCTTCTGCAAAACGCACGGCGGCACAATCTGGACTCAGGAAGAATCGTCGTGATGGGGCACTCCGCCGGAGGCCAGCTCGCGCTCTGCCTCGCCGCTCACGAGCCCAGCGTCACACGCGTCGTCTCGCTCGCCGGTGTTGTCGACCTGCAGCGCGCTTACCTACTCCACCTGAGCAACGACGCCGTCGTCGAGTTTCTCCGCGGCACGCCCAGCGAGGTTCCCGACCACTACCGCGAAGCCGACCCAATGCAGCTCTCCATCCCCCAAGCCCGGCAGTGGCTGATTCACGGTTCGGCAGATGACGTGGTTCCCCCTGATTTCAGCCGCGACTACGTTTCCACTAAACAGAAGCGGCCGGGTAAAGAGAAGGAAGACGCGCACCTGCTCGAGGTTGCCGGCGCCGGCCACTTCGACGTAATCGATCCGCGCAGCCCAGCCTGGAAGCGGATCGAGGAGACGGTAGTCCAACTTGCCGCGTAACGGAGCGCGGTGTCATTGACACCTTCCACCCCACCCCATACGATTCTCGGTTCACGGAATGCTCATCATGCCCAATCGACTAAGGTTTCATCGCTTTCTGCTCATAGTCGCCGCTGCCTTATTGCTGGCCGCCGCATCGACTCCGGTGCGGCAGGCGGATCCCGCACGCTACCTCAACGACATCAAGGCGCTCGCCGCGCCGGAGATGGAAGGCCGTGGCGCCGGCAGCAAAGGCTTGACGCGCGCCGAGCATCTGATTGAGAAGCGTTACAAAGAACTCGGGCTTCAACCCGCTGGGGTGAATGGCTACGCTCAGCCATTCTCAGTGGTAACCGGTGCGCGCCTCAAGTCCGACAACCACTTCGTGGTGCAAGCCGGCGGATCCAAGAACGATCTGAAAATCGACCAGGATTTTGTGCCCTTCAGTTTTTCTGCCTCCGGCCAGGTCGCAGCCCCGCTCGTGTTCGCGGGATATGGCGCCACCGCCGACGAATTCCACTATGACGACTATGCTGATCTCGACGTCAAAGACAAAATCGTAGTCGTCCTCCGCTACGAACCGTCGGGCTTCGCGGAAAAGAGCGGCAACCACGGACTCACCCAGCACTCGCAGCTCATCACCAAGGCCATCAATGCCCGCAATCACGGAGCGAAGGCCGTGGTCGTGCTCAACGGCAAACTGGGCGACGGAGAAGAAGACTTGCTGACGCGCTTCGGTAGCGTCAGCGGCCCAGAGAATGTCGGCGTGGTCATGGTGCAGGTGAAGAATGCGGTCGCGGAATCCTGGTTTCAGTCCGCCGGAAAATCACTGGCAGACGTTCAGGGTCAAATCAACTCCGCCACGAAGCCGGCGTCGTTCGCTCTTCCAGACACCCTTCACTTGTCGCTCCACATCGACATCGAAACCACACACGCCACCGTCAACAATGTGCTGGCGTGGCTGCCGGGCCAGACCGACGAATACGTCATCATCGGAGCCCACTACGATCATCTCGGCCGGGGCAACTTCGATTCTCTGGCTCCGTCGCAGATCGGTCAGATCCATCCCGGCGCTGACGATAACGCCAGCGGTACTGCCGGAGTCCTCGAACTGGCGCGCCTGCTCGCCCCGCAGCGCGGACAACTGAAGCGCAGCATCCTGTTTATGGATTTTGCGGGCGAAGAACTCGGGCTGCTGGGCTCCGCCGCGTGGGTGAAGGATCCCACGCGGCCCCTCGCGAAAGCCGTGGCCATGCTCAACATGGACATGATCGGCCGCATCAAAGATGACAAGGTGTACATTGGCGGAGTCGGCACCGGTTCCACGCTCAAGTCTGTGCTCGAACAAGCGCAAAAAGAGACACCTTTCAAGATCGAGTATTCCGCCGGCGGATATTCTTCGAGCGACCATACCTCGTTTGTGACGAAGAAGATTCCCGTACTCTTCTTCTTCTCTGGACTTCACTCGGATTACCACAAACCGTCCGACACCTGGGACAAGATCAACGCCCCGTCGGCCGCGCGCCTGCTCGATCTGGTGGGGAGTGTCGCAGTTCAACTGGCGAACGCGACAGACGCGCCTGCTTTTCAAGTGGTCGCCGAGGACAAGCCACCCGCGGGCGGAGGAGGTGGAGGCTACGGCCCTTACTTCGGGTCGATTCCCGACTTCGGTGAAACCGCAAATGGCGTAAAGTTTGCCGACGTGAAACCGAGTTCACCGGCAGCGAAGGCGGGGCTGAAAGCGGGAGACATCCTGATCCAATTCGGCGACAAGCCCATCAAGAATCTATACGATTTCACCGACGCACTGCGGCGCAGCAAGGTGGGAGATGTGGTCGAAGTGAAGGTCCTGAGGGAGGGACAGCCCGTCACGGCTAGCGTGAAACTCGAACAACGAAAATAGGCTGGAGAGCAAGGCGCTCCGCCCGCGCCGCAACTGCGGAATCCCTTATAATCTTCGCTCACGCAGATCGGTCAAACCGAGAGGAATCCTTTGCCCTTCGACGACCTTCGCCAGTGGATCGCTGCACTCGACCGCGCCGGCCAACTCAAGCGCATCCAGACCGAAGCCGACCCCATTCTCGAGATTGCTGAAATCGCCGACCGCGTTTCCAAGAGTCGCGATGCCAAGGGCGTTCAGGGTGGCCCCGCCCTTCTCTTCCAAAACCTCAAGGGCCATCCCGGCTCCCAAGTCCTGATCAATCAGTTCGGTTCCGACGCCCGCATGAAGCTGGCGCTCGGCGTCAATTCCTTCGACGAGATTGCGGGTCGCATCCGCATGTTCATGGATGTCAAGTCTCCGCAGGGTTTTCTCGACAAGCTCAAGATGCTGCCTCTGCTGACAGAGGCAGGCAAGTTTTTCCCGCGCACGGTGCCCACCGGCCCCTGCAAAGAAGTCATCCAGCGGGACAATTTCTCTTTGCTCGATTTCCCTATCCTGCAGTGCTGGCCCAATGATGCCGGGCGCTTTATCACTCTGCCTTGCGTGACCACGCGCGACCCCAGATCTGGAAAGCGCAATCTCGGCATGTACCGGATGCAGGTCTACGACGAACGCACAACCGGAATGCATTGGCAGCGCCAGAAAGTCGCGGCCGAGCACGCTCGGGAGCGCATGCGAGCGGCCGTTGAGGGCAAGTCCGCTGCGGTCGACATCATGGCGCGCTCGTCCGGCGGTTCGGTTATCCCTGAAGGCAGCCGCCCTTCCGGGAAGATGGAGGTCGCGGTCGCCATCGGGACCGAACCCGCAGTGACTTTTTCCGCCATCGTCCCCGCGCCGCCCGAGATCGAGGAATACCTGATCGCCGGCTTCCTCCGCGGAGCGCCGGTAGATCTGGTGAAATGCGAGACGGTCGACCTTGAAGTCCCCGCCGCGAGCGAAATCGTGCTCGAAGGCTACGTGAATCTCGATGAACTTCGCATTGAGGGCCCGTTCGGCGACCACACCGGCTTCTACTCGCTCGACGATCTCTATCCCGTCTTCCACGTTACTTGCGTCACGCACCGGAAGGATCCGATCTACGCGACCACGATCGTGGGGAAGCCTCCGCAGGAAGATGCCTACATGGGCAAGGCGGTGGAGCGCATCTTTTTGCCGCTGATGAAGCTCAGCATCCCCGAACTCGTCGACATCAACCTTCCCATCGAAGGCGTCTTCCACAACCTGATGATCGTCTCGATTAAGAAATCGTATCCGGGCCAGGCCCGCAAAGTGATGAATGCAATCTGGTCGTTGGGCCAGGCCATGTTCACCAAGTGCATCGTGGTGGTGGACGAAGACGTCGATGTGCAGGATATCGGCGACGTCACGCTGAAAGTCTGCAACCACATCGATCCGGAGCGTGACATTCAATTTACGCTGGGCCCGGTGGACTCGCTCGACCATGCCTCGCGCTTGCCCAACTACGGATCAAAGATGGGCATCGACGCCACACGCAAGTGGGCCAGCGAAGGCTTCGCCCGCCCCTGGCCCGACGAAATTGTCATGGATTCGAAGACGAAGGCGCTGGTCGACAGCAAATGGAAGATGCTGGCCAAAGAACTTGGGATTGAGTGATCGGAGGCTACTTGCTTAGTTCTCTACCTTTATCTTCGCCAGCGTCTTGACCACGATCGCATCTTTGGCAGCGTGCACTTCAATCCGCACGGCCGTTCCCTCAGGGTAACGTTTCGCTTCGTCGATAATCTTCAGAACCCGCGGGGGAAGCTTGCTCCTCCGTGCCGCAGCAACCGCCTTATCCCCCAAGATGAACGCAGCCATAAAACATCCTGCACGAGGCCCCAGATACACGATGTTGCGTTTCTTCAATTGCAGCCGCAATGACCATCCGGCTTTGATGGAATAGCTGTTCCACTCCTCGGCGTCCAATTTCAGATCACGCTTCAGATCCGTGACCAGGCCCTTCCACAAAATGTCAGTCTGACCTAACACCGAAGCCAGTTCCCTCTCCGTAGGCCGCTTGTCGTGACCGGCAAACGCATTCTGCAACATCATCTTGTCCTCTGCATGGATTTTGGTAACGCGAACTCAGTGTCCCAGCCCAAAAAGGGTTCGCACACCCCACGCCGCAGCAACGCCGAACACTGCTATGAACGCCACACCAATGAAATGATCTGTAGTTGTGCTTTTGCTCCAGCCCTGGAGCACGGCAACCACTCAAACGACAAACAATACGATTGCGCCCGTACCAAGACTCTTCAGCAGCATGATCCGATTCCTCTCTCATCCCAAGGTCAGTCCACATGGGATGAAACTCGAATCGATACTGCTGCAACACCGCACTCCGCGCAGTGACGCCCGTCACGCCTGATCGCAAGCGTCCAGCGCACGGCACTCTCCGTTCGCAGCAAACACAGTTGATCCGGAGAACTACTCGGGCTCGCGGTCCTCAGTCAACCGCTCATACCCCATGCATCGCAGCACCGGCAGGCGCGGATACTTGGGGAAACTCGCATCGGTGGCGGAACGCTCGCACAGATAGAAGGTCGACCCGCGGTCCGATTCCATTAGCCGCATGAACCGGCAGTCCGCGCAAAGACCCACGTCTGCGCGCAGCGTTTCTGGCTTCTCCTCGCTCACGTTTACAGAATAACTCCCCACGAGTCTCGCGATCCGAATACGCGATTCCTGCAGGGGCCATGACTCACACAAAGGAAAACCGGGATAGGGACGGGTTCGGGTCGCTTTCGGTATACTGAATATCGATATGCCGGTGCTGAAGAACATCGCGGCCATTGCCAAGGGCATGAGCATCACCTTCATGGAGATGTTCCAGCCCACGACGGTGGAGAATTATCCCGACGGCAAGGGACCGCTGAAAGGGGCGCGCTTTGAAGCTCGCTTTCGCGGCGCCCACGTCCTGCAGCGCGATGAGAACGGACTGGAGAAGTGCGTGGCCTGCTTCCTATGCGCCGCCGCCTGTCCGTCGAATTGCATCTATATCGAGGCCGCCGAGAATACCGCGGAAAACCGTGTCAGTGGCGCCGAGCGCTACGCCAAGGTTTACAACATCGATTACAACCGCTGTATTTTCTGCGGGTATTGCGTGGAAGCGTGTCCTACGGATGCGATCACCCACGGGCATGGATTTGAGCTGGCGACGTTCAATGCCAGCAACCTGGTCTACCGCAAGGAGCAAATGCTGGCCCCCCGGCCAGCACACATGGGAGCCAACGTCATATTCAACCAGGCCGACGTGGACGGTGGGGCGCCGGCGCAGATGGTGCCGGGGAGCTAAACTTCGAAACGGGTTCAGAGTTTAACCAACGCCGGTCCATTCGAGACCGGCGTTTGTGCATGTGGGAGCGCGTTTCGCCGAGCAACGCAGATTTTTCTCGTCGAAATTGATCCTGTCATCCCGAGCGGAGTTGATCCGTTCGCCGCGAACGGATCAACGCAGTCGAGGGACCTGCTTTTTTTTGCAGTGCGACGACGCAGGCAGCATCGATTGAGAGACTGCAGCGGATCCCTCCACGCGCCATTTGATCGGCTCCGCCGCTCAAATAGCTTGGTCGGGATGACAGAATTTATAGATTTGCGATTGATGACAGAGGGCGAATGGCTGACTTTCTACAAACCGTGAAAGAGCGCGTCGTGGTGTATGACGGCGCGATGGGGACCAACATCCAGAAGCGCAATCCCACCCTGGACGATTACTGGGGCAAGGAGAACTGCAGCGAAGTGCTGGTGCTGAGCCGTCCCGACATCATTCGCGACATTCATGCGGACTTTTTCCGCGTGGGCTGCGATATCGTCGAGACCAACACGTTCGGCGGCAGTGGAATCGTCCTGGGAGAATTTGAGCTGCGCGACCGGGTACACGAGATCAATGTGAAAGCGGCCCAACTCGCAAAGGAGGTGGCGCAGCAATTCTCAACGAAAGACCGGCCCCGATTCGTGGCGGGGTCGATGGGTCCGACGACGAAACTGCCGTCGCTGGGGCACATCGGCTTCGATGCAATGGTGGAGTCTTACGAAGAGCAGGCCGCCGCTCTGATCGAAGGCGGGGTCGACGTTCTGCTCATCGAGACGGCCCAGGATCTGCTGCAAGCCAAGATCGCCACGATCGGCGTGCTGGAAGCCATGCGGAAAGCGGGCAAGCGATTGCCTGTGACGGTGCAGGTTACCCTGCAGGAATCCGGGACGATGCTGCTGGGCACGGAGATTGGTGCGGCCCTGACAACGCTCGAACCATTCGACGTCGATGCCATTGGGCTGAACTGCGCGACCGGGCCGAAGGAGATGAACGATGCGGTCCGCTATCTCGCACTGAATTCCACCAAGGAAGTCTCGGTGCTGCCGAATGCGGGATTACCGCAGAACGTCGGCGGACAAGCCGTGTATAAACTGTCGCCGGAGGAACTGGCGGAGTATCACAAACATTTTGTGAAGGACTACGGCGTCCGCATTGTAGGTGGCTGCTGCGGTACGACTCCCGAGCATCTTAAGGCCGTGGTGGACGCGGTTTCCGGCGTGGAACCCGCCAAGCGCGAGGTCAAGCGCGCGGGCGCGGCTTCCAGCGCGTATACCACCGTTCCACTCGACCTTGAACCCAAGCCGCTGATCGTCGCCGAAGAAATGAATACGACGACGCGGGTCGAACATTTCCGCAAGCTGGTGCAGGGGAAGAAGTACGACGAGATTCTGGGACTTGCGAAGCGCTTGGTGAACGACGGGTCGCACATGCTGGACTTGTGCTGCGCGATTGTAGGGGAAGACGAGAAGGGATACATCACTTCCATTCTGGAAAAGATCGCCACCCGCGTTCCGGCGCCGATTCTGGTGGATTCGACTGAGGCTGACGTGGTGGAGGAGGCGCTGAAGCGCATCCCGGGAAGGGCCATCATTAACTCGATCAACTTGGAGGACGGGGAGAAGCGGACGTCGAAAGTTCTCCCCATGGCCAAACGCTATGGTGCGGCCGTGATTGCCTTGACCATCGACGAAGATGGCATGGCGCTGACCGCCGACAAGAAAGTGGCGATCGCACACCGCATCTACGATTTGGCCACCAAGAAGTATGGACTCGATGGCACGGATCTGATTTTCGATGCGTTAACCCTGCCCATTTCGACCGGACAGGAAGAGTACCGCACCGCGGGAATGGAAACCCTGAAGGCCGTGGAACGAATCAAGAAGGAACTGCCTTCGGTGAAGACGATCCTGGGCGTGAGCAATATCTCGTTTGGGCTGGATGCTTATCCGCGGCGCGTGCTGAACTCCGTCTTCATGCACGAAGCCGTGGATCACGGGCTCGACATGGCCATCGTGAACTATACGAAGATCTATCCGCTGTACAAGATTCCCCAGGAAGAAGTGGAACTGGCGCGCAAGCTGATCCACCGGGATGCCAATTCGGACGGCGATCCGCTGCAGAAGTACATGGCGCACTTCGCGGGCATGAAGGGGAAGCCAGCCTCTTCGACGACCGCGCATCTGGATACGCTGTCGGTGGAGGACAAGCTGAAGTTTGCCATCATCAACGGCGAGAAATCGGTGGGAGACGGCGCGCACAAGAAATCGCTGGAAGCCCTGTTGGAAGAAGCTTTGGCGAACTACTCCGCTCTGGAGCTGATCAACACGGTTCTGCTCGATGGAATGAAGACGGTCGGCGACTTGTTCGGGGCACGCAAGATGCAGTTGCCTTCCGTACTCGATTCGGCGGGCGTGATGAAGGCGGCGGTCGCCTATCTCGAGCCGAAGATGGAGAAGAAGGCTGGGTCGCAGAAGGGCACGATTGTGCTGGCGACCGTAAAGGGCGACGTGCACGATATCGGGAAGAATCTCGTCGACATCATTCTGTCGAACAATGGATTCAAGGTCGTCAATCTCGGGATCAAGCAGCCGGGGGACACGATCATCCGGGCGGCGCAGGAACATCAGGCCGACGCGATCGGATTGAGTGGCCTCCTGGTGAAGTCGACGCTCGAAATGAAGTACGTCATCCAGGACCTGGAGCGGCAGAAGCTTGCGTTCCCTGTGATTTGCGGCGGAGCGGCTCTGACGCGTAAGTATGTGGAGGACGACTTGCGCCGCGAGTACGCGAATGCCGTCTTCTATGCGGACGATGCGTTTGCGGGTCTGCACATCATGGAGGATTTGGCGACGGAGAACGGCGCGAAACAGACGCGGCTGACGGAAGGACGCACAGTAAAGGAATACGCGAAGGCCGCGGCCGTGGATGAAGAAACCGGGCCGGTGTTTGCGGAGCGGAGTCCGGTGGTCGGAGATGCTCCGAATACTCCAGTGCCGCCATTCTGGGGCGTGCGCGTGCGCAAGGATTACGATTTGCGCGAACTGTTTCAGTACATCAACGAGACCGCGCTGTTCAAGAATCAGTGGCAATTGAAGACGGCTTCGCAGTCGGATTATGTGCGGCTGGTGGAGGAGAAGTTCCGGCCGATTTTGCGGAAGCTGGAGGATGAGGTTGCGGGTTCAGGCTTGTTTGAACCTAAGGTTGTGTATGGGTACTTCCCTGCTCAGGCCGACGGGAATGATGTGGTCGTATATGAGCCTCCGGATGCGGGGGCGGGACGCCCCCGCGACAGCCGGCGGGACGCCGGCGCTACGAGTGCCGAGTTACTCCGCTTCACATTTCCGCGACAGCGGGAGGGTCGGCGGCTTTCCGTCTCGGACTTTTTCGCGCCGAAGGCTTCGGGGAAGATGGATGTGATCGGGCTGTCGCTGGTTACGATTGGGGCGAAGGCCAGTGTGGAGACGCAGCGGTTGTTTGAGGGTGGAGAGTACACGAAGTATCTCTACCTGCACGGGCTGAGCGTGGAAACGGCGGAGGCATTGGCGGAGCTTCATCACAAAAAGATGCGCGAGGAATTGGGGATTGCCGGGGAGGACGCCGCGGAGATTCGCGACCTGTTTCATCAGAAATATCGCGGGTCGCGGTATTCGTTTGGGTATCCGGCGTGCCCGAACCTGGAGGATCAAACGAAGCTGTTTGTTCTGCTGAAACCAGAGGAGAATGTGGGCGTGCGACTGACTTCCGGATTCCTGCTCGAGCCCGAACAGAGTACCTCGGCGATTGTGGTGCATCATCCGGGTGCGAAGTACTTCGTGGTGTAGAAAAGCTTAACCACAGAGGACACAGGGGACACAGAGGAAATTCTTGGCCCGGATTTACGTGAGTACAAATTGCTGGACGAAGCACTCTCCTTTTTCTTTCATTTTTCTTCGCTAGAACGTGGCTTGCAGGCGTAGCGAGTAACTTCTGGGCGGGGCCACCGCATTTCCAGAGAAGAGGCCAGCGAAGTTGATCAGGTTGAGGCGGTTGTTGAGATTTTGCACGTCGGCCTGGAGGCGCGTGGCCATCTGGTCGTGCTTCCAGAGATCCACGCCGGCGGATGCATCGATCGACAAGGACGGCTTGACGCGCCCGCGCGCGAAGTCGACACGGTTGACGATCGCCTGGCCGTATTGGGCGATAGCATCCGCAATCTCCTGTGGCGTGTTGTCCACCTCGGTCGGCAGACCCGAGCCGTATTCCCCTCCCAGAGCGATCCATGCGCGGCTGTTCAGTTGGTAGCGCAAGCGCCCGTGAAGGGTGTTGCGCTGGTCCTGGGAATCCCAAAAACGGCCGCTGGTTTGGTTGAGGGCGTTGGTCGCGTCCGAGCCCAGGAACAGTCCTCCAGTGACAGGCAGATATACGCTGCCGACGATGTAGGAGTAGCTCATGAATCCGGAAAAGCGGCGCCAGTGCGGGAGTTCCAGCTTGCCTTCGGCCCCATAAATCGAGGCTCTGCGGAAAGAAATCGGGAAGCTCACGGCGGTGTTGAGAAGGAGATCGTCGTCGGCGTAGTTGTCAGAATCGCGCCGAAAGGCGTTCACATCCAGCTTGAGCTTGTCCGCGAAGGATTTGGTCAGGCCCAACTCGTAGTAGTTCCCCAGCGAAGGCTTGACGGGCAACCGGAGAACGTTCGGGTTCAGCGACACGATCGTGGGCGAACTGGCCAAGAGAATGTTCTCGAAGGCGGGAGTCTGAAAGGCACGGTCGTAGGAGGCATGGAGTACCACATTGGCCGAGCTGAAATAGCGCGCTATGCCAAGGCGGGGACTGACCGCGTTCTGATTGACGAGAAGCTGGTAGTGGTCCCATCGCAGTCCGGCGCTGACGGTCCATTTGCCGAGGCGGACCAGGTCCTGTACGAACGCCGATTGTTCGAGATCGAGGCGGCGTCCCGCGAACTGGAAACTGTCCGGAGTGCCCGGGTCGAACTGCGCTGGGTCGGTGATGATGTCGCTGAAGTTTTCCCGAAGGTGGGTGAAATCGCCTTCGAATCCGGCTTTGTATTCGTGGCGGCCCCGATGATACGAGGCAGTTCCCTTCAGATATTCCTCGCCGAAACCGCGATCCTGAAAGGCGAGGATGGGAGTGGACTGCGGATTGGAATTGAGGCCGACGGTATCGCTCCGCATCATCAAACGTAGGTCGGCGAGCAGGTGTTCCGAGAAGATGTGCTGGTAGGAAGCGATGCCGATGGTTTCGAAGTCGTCGCGGTGCTGGATTTGTCCTGCGTCTTGCTGGAGTTGTTCGTTGGGAACAAGGAATTTGGAAAACTCCCGGCGAAGGGTGATACCGAAGCGGTCGTGGTTGGAAAAGTCGCGATCATAGCGGGCCGCGAAGTCCGTGGTAGTAGCGGTATTGGTGTAATTCTCGAGGACCGGCGGATTCAGGTAGCGATCGGTGAGGGCTGCGTCACCATTGACGGCGAGCGCATTTTTTCCCCAACCATATTGTGCGAGCAGATGGGCGTTGGCGGTCCCGAAGCTGCCGCCTGAGATCACGGCCTGACCGTGAACGCCGGGGTGGTCGTCTTTGCTAGTGTCGACTTCGACCACGCCTCCCATCTTGCGGCCATATTCGGCGGGAATTCCGGCGGTGTAGATGGTGAGCGAGCCGACATCGTCGGCTTCGATGTCGGGGCTGGAACTCGGCGAGCGATTGTCGGTGAGCGGCACGCCGTCGACGACGAACTGCGTCTGATATTCCGACCCGCGCGGGTGCAGCGTGGCGCTGCCCTCGAAGACCCAGCCAGGCTGGGAGTTCACCAGATCCGGGAGGGAGCGTCCGGGAAGCGATGCGGCGCGTCCGGTGATAGCTTGCGGGTCGATGCGGTTGCTGGATGTCGTCCGGTTCGGGTCGAGCAGCGGGCTTTCCGCAGTCACATCCACCGCGGTGCTCATGGCGGCAATGCTCAGCTTGACCAGGTATTCGGTGGGCAGAGCGGAGCGAATCTCTATGATGCCGGTGAATGGAGAGAATCCGTCGCTTTCGACTCTTAGCTGGTACGGACCAAACGGAAGATTGCGCGCGGTAAGGTAGCCGGCGTCGTCCGTCACGAGGCTACGGTGGAGTTGCGCAGCATCGCTGGACAGGGTGATGGAGGCCTTCACGCCGAGATTGTGAGGGTCGGCGACCTTGAGGCGGAGTTCTCCCGCATTGCTCTGCGCGAAGAGCGGCAGAGCCAGCAGCACGATTCCGAGATGAATCAGCCGGCGCAAGGTCTTCGATCGGGGGGAATCCTCATGATACCAGCCAGGTACACCAAGTCCGGATTACCAAGGGCATCAGGCGTCGGGCGGCAGGCTATGTGCGTGATTTTTTACAAAATGCAGACACGGTAGTGACAAAACAGGGCGGACGGTAGGGCAAGTTCTAATCAGATCCTTGGTGGGCGGACTTCCCTGCCGCCCGCGAGTCGGGATCGCAGGCTTCAGGCCTTCCGTCACCGGGAGGGCATGGGGAAAAACTGGCGCTCGTACCGCAGGGGGTGCGAGCGCCGTTTTGTGTTTTGGTCGGTTCGTCCTTCCCGCAGGTGCTTGCCTCGGTACTGGCCCGGGGAGACACACCGCTTTTGAACCTTGTTCAACTGTTACAATTTTGGGGAACTGGACAGGACAACAGATTCCTCCTTTCTTCGCTTCACTCAGGCGTCGGAATGACAATGGGCAGGAGGGATAGTCCACGAGTCGGAGTTCGAACCCAGCGCCATGAAATGTCCCTTTTGCGGATTTGCGAATGACAAGGTGGTGGACTCGCGCGAGAGCAAGGAAGCGGAATCCATCCGGCGGAGGCGCGAGTGTTTGAAGTGCGGCAAGCGCTTCACGACCTACGAGCGCATCGATGAAATTCCCTACATGGTGGTGAAAAAAGACGGGCGCCGGGAGAAGTTTGACCGCCAGAAGGTTCTCAACGGATTGCTGCGGGCGTGCGAAAAACGTCCTGTGCCGATCAGCAAACTGGAGCAGATCGTAAACGAGACGGAATCGTTCGTGATGGAATCGGCGGAGCGCGAGCGCAAGACCAGCGAACTCGGCGAGCTGATCATGAACCGGCTGCGGCGCTACGACAAAGTGGCCTATGTGCGGTTTGCTTCTGTATATCTGGATTTCAAGGATGTGAAAGAGTTCATGAATGAGTTGAAGGATCTGGTGAAAGTGAAGACGGTATGAGGGTTAACTCCTAAGGACAATGCATTCATGAGTCACAAAGTAACTCTGATCCCCGGCGACGGGATCGGCCCGGAAGTGACGAAGGCAACGGTGCGCATCCTGGAGGCAACCGGGGTGAAGTTCGAGTGGGAGACCTTCGCCGTGGGTGCGGAGGCCTACGAAAAATCAGGCGAGTACATTCCCAAGGACTTGATTGAGTCGCTCGAGCGGACACGGGTTGGCTTGAAGGGTCCGGTGACCACGCCCGTGGGTGAAGGCTTCCCCAGCATCAACGTTGCGCTGCGGAAGAAGTTCGAACTGTATGCCAACTTCCGGCCGATCCGCAATTTGCCGCACATTCCGACGCGGTATCCGGACGTCGATCTGATCATCGTGCGCGAGAACACCGAGGGACTCTATTCGGGCTTGGAGCACGAAGTGGTGCCCGGAGTGGTGGAGAGTCTGAAGGTCATCACCGAGAAGGCTTCGACCCGGATTGCGCGGTTTGCGTTCGAGTACGCGCGGAAAAATCAGCGCAAGAAGATTCACGCCATCCACAAGGCGAACATCATGAAGTTGTCGGACGGGCTGTTTTTGCGCTGCGCCCGGAACGTGGCGAAGGAATACCCCGAGATCACCTACGGCGAACATATCGTGGACAACACCTGCATGCAGCTGGTACTGAATCCGTACCAGTACGACATGCTGGTGATGGAGAATCTGTACGGAGACATCCTGTCGGATTTATGCGCGGCGTTTGTGGGTGGGTTGGGATTTGTGCCCAGCGCGAACCTGGGCGATGAATGCGCGATTTTTGAAGCCGTGCACGGGTCGGCGCCCGACATTGCGGGAAAGAATCTGGCCAACCCGACGGCCCTGTTGCGGTCCGCTCTGCTGATGGTGCGGCATTTGGGCGAGCACGAGGCCTCGACGCAGATTCGAAATGCGTTGGAGAGAGTCTATCGTCGCTCGGAAAAGCTGACCCGCGACATCGGCGGCCAGGCGGGAACTTCGGAGTTTGCCGACGCTGTGATTGAGGAAATGCAAAGCAGCAACGCCGAACCGGCGTCCGCCTAACGCTCTACGATTCCCACTGTGTTAGCGGCGCTTTAGAGCTTCCAACTCTTCCAAGGTGCGCGGCCAGTCCGATCCTAGTAAACGGGACAAGCTCCGATCCGCAAGAACTTTACCGCCCGTCTGGCAGCGCGCACAGTAATTTGTCTCTTTGTCGGCATAGCGAATCCGAAGAACCTTGTCGCCACACCTGGGACAAGGCTGGCCGTAGCGTCCATGAACTGCCATCTCTTTGCGAAAAGCAGTGACCTTTTCTGGAAAAGCCGCTTCGGCCTCGACCCGAAGTCGATTGATCCAGAGTTGCAGCGTTTGCCGAGTCGCCGCGAACAGCCTTTGCCATTCGTCTGGCGCAAGCTTGTTGGTGAGCGTGATTGGAGAGAGCTGCGCCGCGTGCAGGATCTCGTCGGAATAAGCATTGCCGACGCCGCTGAGCAGTCGCGGATCGGTCAGCGCCCGCTTCAAGGTATGATTTTCAGCAGTCAGCACGGCGCGAAAGGAATCCAGATCCGTAGCAAAGACGTCGATTCCTCCAGCGTCGAAGGAATGCAGGCCCTCCTCGCCGCTAACCAGGTGCAGCGACGCGCGGTGCTTGGTACCGGCCTCGGTGAGAACCAGGGAACCGTGGGGAAAGTCGAAGGCGGCCAGACTCTGACGACCGGCCAGCTTTGCGTCTCGAGCGCGCCAGTGCAGCCGCCCGGCAATCATCAGGTGCAGCACTAGCCAGAGATGGCTCTCAAAGCCAATTGCAATGCGCTTGCCGATCCGGCGCAATTCTTCCACGGTACGTCCTTCTGCAGTCGCGAGCGGCGGCTGGACCGTTCGCAGCAGAAAAGGGCTTGCCAGCCGTATCCGCTGCAGCGGTTGGCCGATGATGCGTGATTCGAGCGCGCTGATGTAAGCAGCGACATCGGGTAACTCCGGCATAACTATCAGCTTGCATGGAGACCTTGGTTTTTTCAACGTCTGTCTGCTTTGTCGCGGCATCTTCATTAGATCTGCAATTCCGCCATTGACTCGCGCGCTCGGTTCGGGGTACATTGCCAGCGTTCTGGGGACTCTGGGGAAAATGACGCGCACATCACGGCGTGTGGGGATAGTTCTCTTTCAGCTCGGTGGACCCGACACGCTGGAAGCGATCGAACCTTTTTTGTATAACCTCTTCTGCGACCCCGATATTATTGACTTCCCTTTCGCCCGCATCGGACGAAAACCCCTGGCCAAACTCATCTCGACCACACGCGCGCGCAAGGTGCAGCATCACTACGCCACCATCGGCGGAGGCTCGCCCATCCGGCGGCATACGGAGCGGCAGGCGCGCGCGCTGGAGACCGAACTGCGCGGGCAGGGGGTCGACGCGCACTGCTTTGTGGCCATGCGGTACTGGCATCCATTTACCGGCGAGGCGATCGAGCAACTACGGGCCGCGCAGTGTGACGAGGTGGTGCTCCTGCCGCTGTATCCGCAGTATTCGTCCACTACGACGGGATCGAGTTTGAACGAATGGCGGCGGCTGTTTTCTGATGACCTGCCCACCCGTTGCGTAGACGCTTTCTATCGCAATACGACGTATCTGGATGCCGTGGTGGAGAAGGTAAATGAGGCCCTGTCGCGCTTCCCCGTGCCCGAGCAGCCGGAGCTTGTCTTCAGCGCGCACAGCATCCCGATGTCGGTGATCGAGAAGGGCGATCCTTACCAGCGGCAGATCGAGGAAACGGTGCGGCTTCTGACTGAGCGCGGTAGCTGGAGTAACCCACATCGGCTTTGTTACCAGAGCAAGGTGGGAGCCAGCCGGTGGTTGCAGCCTTCCCTGCACCAGACTCTGCGCCAGTTGGCGGCCGAGCGCGTGCGCGAGATGTGTGTCGTGCCAGTGGCGTTCGTTTCCGATCACGTGGAGACGCTCGGAGAAATCGACCATGAGGCCCGGGAAGAGGCGCGCCGGATGGGGTTCGCGCAGTTTGAAATGAGCGCCGGACTGAATGATTCACCAAAATTCATACAAGCCCTGGGGCAGATCGTGCACCAAGCCCTGGGGCAGGCAGTTCGTACCGTGGTTCCGATTAGCATTGCTGAGACGAAGTTGGCGGCGCCGGAGTACGCGGCGGCCGCTGGTTTGGATTAGGGCCCAAGTCAGCTAGTCACAGGAGGGAGTTCATGGCGGAGCCGGAGACCGGAAAGGTCAATCCGAATCCCGAGGCGGCGAAACCCGCGGCGGCGGCAACGCAGGATGCCACAAAGTATGTGGGCACACCGGCGGTAGGAACCTCGAAAGCGGCAGCCGCCGCCGGCGTGGCCGGAACCGCTCCGTCGACGGAGATCGACCGCCACCGTCGTCGCTTCGTTTGGACCATGGTGACCGGGTTCCTGATGGCATGGTTCCTGGCATTCTTCCGCTTCTTCCTGCCGCGCACTCTCTTTGAACCCAATTCCGTTTTCAAGATTGGCTACCCGTCGGAATTCGCGCTGGGCGTAGACACCAAGTTCCAGCAGAAATACCGCATCTGGGTCGACCGCACGCCCGACCGGCTGTTCGTGATCTACGCACGATGCACGCACCTGGGATGCACGCCGGATTGGAAACCTAGCGAAAATAAGTTCAAGTGTCCCTGCCACGGCAGCGGCTACGACAGCGAAGGGATCAACTTCGAAGGTCCGGCGCCGAGGCCAATGGACCGGGCGCATATCGAACTCGCGCCCGATGGGCAGGTTCTGGTGGATACTTCGAAGCTGTACTCGTGGCCCAAGGGACAGCCGAGCAAGTTTAATGATCCGGGAGCGTTCTTGACGGGAGTGTAAAAGAAGAAAAGCAGGTTCCTCACCGGGCTTTCGCCCGGTTCGGAATGACAAAGAAGAGATCAGGAATGACAAACAGGAAAGTAGCTTTGAATCATGGCTGACGAAAACAATCCGAATGGGAAGAACGGAAAGGTCGGACTGGTCGAGCGCGTGACCACCGGCGTGAAAGAGGATATTCAAGCCCTCAAGACCGACATCCCCACCAAGGCGAAGGAACAGATCGAGGGGCTGAAAGATCCGACGAAGACCCAGGTCTACACCTCGATCTTCCGCCACAAGCACGACGACACGCCGCGGAACCGGGCGCTGGGCGTGCTCTCGAACGTGTTCCTGCATCTGCACCCGGCCAAGATCAATCGCGACGCGGTGCGCTACAGCTACACCTGGGGTATGGGCGGGATCACGTTCTATCTGTTCATCATCCTGACCTACACCGGCGTGCTGCTGATGTTTTATTACCACCCCAGCAAGGTGCAGGCATTTCGCGACGTGCTCTATCTGGAGCACGATGTGCCGTTCGGCAAAATCTTGCGCAACATGCACCGCTGGGCGGCTCACCTGATGGTGATTGGCGTGTGGCTGCATATGTTCCGAGTGTTTTTGACCGGGTCATACAAGAAACCCCGCGAATTCAACTGGAATATCGGCGTGCTGCTGCTGGTATTTACTTTGCTGCTGTCGTTCACCGGATATCTATTGCCCGACGATCAACTCGGTTTCTGGGCGGTCACGGTGGGAACCAATATGGCGCGCGCTACGCCGCTGCTGGGGCATGAGGGCCCATTCGGCTCGATGCTCGGCATGACCCCATACAATGACGTGCGGTTTGGATTGCTCGGCGGATCGATCGTCGACGCAAATGCTCTGTTGCGATCCTACATCTGGCATTGCATCGGGATCCCGATTGTGGCGTCAGTGCTGATGATTGTGCACTTCTGGCGAGTGCGCAAGGATGGCGGGATTTCGGGTCCGGCTCCGGTGATGCTGGAGGCGGAAGCGGACAAGCCGCGGCGCGGGCCGAAGGCAGCGGGAGAGTAGAGGTTTTGTGTGGGGACAGCCGCCCTCGGCTGTCCGCCGGGCGAAGCCCGGCCGTGAGGCGGAGAAAAGGCGTCGAGCTACGCTCGACGGACAGCCGAGGGCGGCTGTCCCCACATGGCTGGTGGAGAGACTATGGACTGGCGACAACTTTGGGAGATTTGTTCGGCGCCGGACAACGTGCCGATCGTGGGCTTGATCCCGCTGCTGGGGTTCTACATTTATCTGGCGGTGAAACAGGCGCGGGCCAACGATCGGTTGATCGAGCAACTCGAGGCCGATCCTGCGATGGCCAAAACCCACCATCGCAAGACCTGGCCCTTCAAACCCGGCTGGGCGAAGGAAGTACACGTTTGGCCATTTCTGCTGCGCATTGAATTCCTGGCTGCCATCATCATCAC
>JADGNP010000449.1 GCA_017883425.1 Candidatus Sulfotelmatobacter sp.
CAGTGCCGGGCGCACCACCCGTCCGCTCTCCTCGAGCATCACGGCGCCGTGCATTTGTCCGGAGAAACCCAGGCAAGCAATGTCGTCCCCCCGCAGTCCAGCACGCTCCAGGGCGCGTGGAACGGCAATCGTACAAGCAGCCCACCAATCATCAGGCTGCTGCTCGGCCCAGCCAATCTGCGGGGAAACAAACGAGGCATGCTCTTCCGTCGCAGAGGCAACCACACGCCCGTCCTGATCCACAATCAGGGCGCGCGTTCCGCCAGTTCCGACGTCAATCCCAAGTACGTAAATACGCCTTCTCCTTGGCGCTAGTTTCAGCGTCCCCAAATGTCCAGACGATCCACGATGTGGTAAAAGGCAGGGTCAGGCAGCCCCGCGAGTCCACGGAAAAGCCTATGCGGTTCTGTGCCGCTCGAGGGGCTGGGCTTCCAGCTGGAAGAAACGAAGAGAGAGGACCCGAGGAAAGCCACCGTGCGCGGAAGAGGAAGCGATGTCTCCAGGTCAGTCGGGCTTTCCGGTGCCACCTCACGAATGTACGAAGAATCGACATCGTGTACGTTAACGGACCTGTTATAGTACCACCGATTCTCCGAAGTGCAAGCCCGCATTCCACTCGGTGGCGACGCTGATGAATCGTGTTCGATTCTGCAGCTCACAGGTTTGACTCGCCTTCCCAATGTCTCTCACGACGTCGCGGCGGCCGTGTTTGGGGTTGAGTATTTCTGTCGCCGTTCGGTCAGTTCGTCCTGGATGCGGATATTGAGCGTCTTGCCGATCGGGTAGATCGCCAAACATACGATGCCGAGGGCGAGCGTGACGGCCGGGTAGATGCTCGCACCCAGGCGGATCCCCAGCAGGGCGCGCTGAGTTTGCGCGACGTTGGGGACATAGCCATAGGCAGCGATCACCCAGGCGCTGAGCGCTCCACCGAGGCTCAGGCCGGCTTTCAAGGCGAAGAGAATACCCGCGTACATGAAGCCAGTAGCGCGGCGCGAGTTTTTCCACTCCGAGAAGTCGGCCACGTCGGCAATCATCACCCACAGCAACGGCACGGTGGGTCCCCACCCGATGGGCCAGAGGATGCTTAGCACGACCAGCAGGGTCATCGATGTCGGCGTGACGAAGAAAACGAGCGCGGTAGCGATGGTCGTGACGGACATGCCTACGATGAAGACCGCCTTCTTGCCGAAGCGATCGGCGAGGGGCTTGGAAAAGATGATTCCGACGATTTGAATCAGGCTGCCCAGCACAAAAAACAAGCTCAGGCCAACGGCGGCGGCATTGGAGCCGTCGGGATTTACCAGCAGGCCGAGGGCGTTCAACCCCAACTTCCAGGTTGTCACTGGGCCGGCGCCGACGGCTGCGAGACCGATCTTGTCGAGGAATGCCTTGACCGTCCCTTGGTCAAGATAGTAGGCGAAGAAGTAGTTCAACGAACTGCCGCGCACGACGAGCGTGGTGAAGATGAGCAGCGTGAGGACGAACATCACGATCCACGGGCCGCAAGTGAAAACGTCTTTCAGGTCGGCACGCAGGGAGGGTTTCTGTCCTGGAGCAGACACCACCCGTTCGCGCGTACTGGCAAAGGTAATCAGGTTCAGAATGATGATAAGAAATCCGAAGATCGCCATCGTGATGGCCCAGCCTCTGGCGGAATCGCCATGGCCCAGCTTGGCCACGAGTGGCAGCGGGAGCGCCTGGATGATGAACTGCCCGATCAAGGCGCCGACAAAACGATAACTGGCGATGCTGCTGCGCTCGCTGCTATCGGGCGTCATCACGCCCATGAGGGCCGAATACGGCGTGTTGTTCGCGGAGTAGAGCATCATCACCAGCGTGTAAGTGATGTAGGCGTAGACGAGCTTTCCGTGAGGTCCGAAGTTGGGTGTCACGTACACGAGCCAGAAAATCAAGCCGAAGGGGATGGCGGTCCCCAGAATCCAGGGGCGGAACTTGCCCCAGCGGGTTTGCGTCCGGTCCGACAATGCGCCGATGACCGGATCGATGACGGCATCGCCGAGCCGGAGCACCAGGAACATCGAGCCGACCGCCACCGCGGAAAGCCCCGCCGTGTCTGTATAAAAACGGGTCTGGTAGAGAATCATCGACTGGAAGAAGAAGTTGGTCGCGATGTCGCCGAGGGCGTAACCGATCTTTTCTCTGGAGGCAAGCCTTTGAGTACTGGCAGCCATGGATGGCCTCGTTTCTAACCTTCACTCTTGAACTTGGAGAAGCGCCTTCTGTAGATCTTCGTTCCGTGAAGAATTTCCCACCATGATGTCGAATTCGCCGGGCTCGACGGTGTATTTCATGTTCACGTCGTAGAAGGCAAGCGACTCTGGTGTAATTTCCAAGCTGACCGTTTTCGTCTCGCCCGGTTGCAGTGAAACTTTCTCGAAGGCTTTCAGTTCCTTGATGGGTCGCGTCACTGAACTCACCCGGTCGCGGATATACATTTGCACGACCTCCGTGCCTGCGCGCTTGCCCGTGTTCGTGATGTCCGCCAGAACACGCGTGGCCCCATTGCGTTTAATCTTCTTCTTCTCCAGGCGCACGTTCTGGACGGCGAAGGTTGTGTAGCTCAGACCGTAACCAAAAGCGTAGAGAGGAGAGACGTCGTCGAACAGGTAACCCCGTCGCGCCGAGGGCTTGTAGTTGTAGAACGCCGGCAGATGGCCGGCAGACCGCGGGATGGTGATTGGCAGCTTGCCCCCCGGGTTGAAATCCCCAAACAGCACTTCCCCGACAGCCGGTCCCGTTTCCTGCCCCAGATACCAGCACTCGAAAATGACCGGCACGTTTTGGCTCACGTAATTGATGGAGAGCGGGCGCCCGTTGAACAGGAAGACGATGACCGGTTTGCCGGTTGCGACCATCGCCTTGACCAGTTCTTCCTGTCTCCCGATGAGATCCAGACTGGTGCGGTCGCCCATGTGGACCAGCGACCATGCCTCGCGCGAGGTCTGCTCGTTGCCCCCGATGGCGAGCACGATCACGTCCGCCTGCTTCGCAACGTCGACGGCCCCGGCAATTTGCTTGCGGTCCTCGTCAGGACTGGAGGGGATGACTTCATCCTGATTCCATGATCCGCCAATGGTGATCTTGCAGCCCTCGCTGTAGAGGACCTTGGCGCGATTGCCGACCCTTGCCTTGATGCCATCGAGCACCGTGCTGTTGTGCTTCGGCACTCCGCTGTAGCCGCCTAGCAAACTGCGGTCTGCATTCGGGCCGATGACCGCGATGGTCTTGATCCGATCCAGATTGAGCGGCGCAATGTTGTTTTCATTCTTCAGCAACGTGATGGCTTCCCGCCCTGCTTGCAGGGCGAGCTTACGATTGGCTTCGGAGCCGACAACCCGTGCGGCTTCGTCGGGATCTACGTAGGGATCTTCGAAGAGGCCCATCTGGAACTTCCAGTACAGCATCGGGGCGACCAGTTCATCGAGTTGCGACTCTTTCAGCACGCGTTTGCGGACGAGTTCAACCAGATGCAAGTAGCAGTCCGGATCGGGCAGTTCGATGTTCACCCCCGCTTCGACCGCGAGAGCGCACGCCTCTTTCTTGTCCTTTGCGACGAAGTGGCCGTGAGTATCGGGACGGTAACTCAATTCCCAAATTGCGAAATAGTCGGCTGCGACAAATCCTTTGAACCCCCACTCCCTGCGAAGCACATCGCGTAGCAACCACTTGTTGGCATGCGACGGCACGCCGTCAATCTCATTGTAGGAAGCCATCACGCTGATGGCCCCGGCTTGCCGCAGTACTTCCTTGAACGGATAGAGGAACACTTCACGAAGCACACGCAGAGACACATTCGCCGGCGCGCAGTTCATGCCCGATTCCGGCTGGCCGTGGCCGACAAAGTGCTTAAGGGTTGCGATGACATGCTTCTTGTCCCGGAACTTCGCATCACCTTGGAACCCGCGCACCGCCGCGATTCCGAGCCGCGAAACCAGGTACGGATCTTCCCCGTAGGTCTCTTCCACCCGGCCCCAGCGCGGCTCGCGCGCCACATCCACGACCGGCGCCAGGGCCTGATGGGTCCCACGAACCCGGGCCTCTTCGGCCGTCATCGTGAACAGTGACTCGACCAGTTTCGGATTGAACGTCGCTCCCAGCGCGATGGGTTGGGGGAAGCTCGTACCGTCAACCGCCGCGTGGCCATGCAAACATTCCTCGTGAAAAATCACCGGAATTCCCAGGCGACTGTTCTCGATGAAAAACTTCTGGATCGCGTTGGTGAGTTCCGCCATGCCGCGCGCGTCCTTGCCCTTTCCCGCGTCGCTAGGGCGACCGACCTGACCCAGTCCGCGGCGCTCTTTGAAAGCGGCCTTGGCCTTTTGAAGATCAAAACTGCCTTCGCCATCGACGAGGGTCTCTGGCTTCTTCTGCCAGATACAAAGCATCTGTGCCGCCTTTTCTTCCAGCGTCATGCGGGACAGCAAGTCTTTCACTCGCTTCGCCACAGGCAGCGCAGCATTTTTGTAAGGAAGGGACCTCGACTTTTTTCTGGCAGCGACTGGAGTTCGTTCTGTTCGTTTCATGCGCACCATATTTGCTCGCACCAGGAGACCGGTAACGGGAAAGCATAACTTGAAGAAGAGCAAACGTCGAATGAGCTTGTTGCGCGGCGTCAGGGCTTTCGCTCATTGAGAATGAAATTCGCGAACTAACTATGGTAAGGCCGTGGATGGTTGTCAAGCACGATGCCGCCGTGGAGGGACGGCGTCTCGCGAGCCTGC
>JADGNP010000450.1 GCA_017883425.1 Candidatus Sulfotelmatobacter sp.
ATCATGGCCAAGCAAATCTACGATGTGATCGTGATTGGAACCGGCGCGGGCGGCGGCATGGCGATCAAGACGCTGTGCGAGGCGGGACTGAAAGTGTGCGCGCTCAACGCCGGGCGCAGGCTCGACCCGGAGAAAGACTTCCGCTACCATCGCATGCCCTGGGACATGAAGTTTCACGGACTCGACGATCCCAAGCGGCGTGGCGAATCGTTCGGATACATGGACAACGAGTTCACCAAAGCCGCGTGGGACCACGAAATTCCGTTCACGGTGGCGCCCGGAACGAAATGGATGTGGCCCCGGTGCAATGCAGTCGGAGGCAAGACCAACTTCTGGGGACGCAGTTCTGCCCGCTTTGGCGATATTGATTTCCGCGCGGCCTCGCTCGATGGCAATGACGTGGACTGGCCCCTGACGTATGACGAGATCAGCCCGTTCTACACGCGCGTAGAAAAAATGATTGGCGTGGCCAGTACGGTGCAGAACCGGCCTAGCAATCCGGATGGCTCGTACTTGCCCCCGTTCAAGTTTCGCTGCTTCGACTTCATTCTGGCGGCGGGGTGCAACAAGCTTGGAGTGCCGTACCTGCCGGATCGCTGCGCGCAGCTTACACAACCGCATGAAGGGCATCCGGGGTGCCATTTCTGCGGAGAATGCACGACGGGCTGCGATGTGGGCGCGTTTTTTTCGACACCGTATTTCCTGCTGCCGAAGGCGGAGGCCACGAAGAACCTGGAATTGCGCACGAATGCGCTGGCGAAAAACGTACTGGTGGACGAGAACGGGCACGCGGCGGGAGTGGCCTACATCGACCGCAAGACGAAGCAGGAAGTCGAAGTGTACGGGCGCGCGGTGGTTGTGGCGGC
This sequence comes from Candidatus Sulfotelmatobacter sp., assembly GCA_017883425.1. Taxonomy (GTDB): domain Bacteria; phylum Acidobacteriota; class Terriglobia; order Terriglobales; family Acidobacteriaceae; genus Sulfotelmatobacter. The sequence goes on from JADGNP010000450.1 coordinate 867, forward strand.
GTCGTGCATCGAGTCGTCGCGCATCATGTTGAACTCGAAGTCGCGGCACTGGCCCCACGGAATCGCGAATTCCAGCGGGCAGTTGGGGCGTAATCTTTGCGACCATCTTTACGGCGAGTCGGCGCGCGGATATCTGCCGCAGTTGTTGGGCCAGCCCAGCTTCCCGGACCACGTGGCGGATAGCACCATCGCGTGGATGCCGCGCTGGCAGAATCTGAAAGATCCGCACGAGGAAAAATTTATTCGCGGATATGCGGTCTATCCCGATGGCGGCTGCGGGGAATTTCCCAACTTCGCCACCGAGATGGATGGCTTCGGATCGTCGTTCAAACGCGAGATCAAACGGCGATATCCCACTCCGGTGAGCTTCGGGATTCAGGCTCCTTCGCTGCGTTCGGATACGAACTTTGTGGATCTCGATCCCGAGGTGAAGGACCCGTACGGGATTCCGGTGGCGCGCATGCACTTCGAGTGGGACGAAAACGTGCTGAAGATGTGGGAGCACTCCAAGCAGGTGTGCGCCGAGGTGCTGCGGGCGGCGGGCGGCGTGCTCGAGGGTTCGGGAGACGCTCCGGAGATTCCGGGCTGGAGCCTGCATGAAACCGGCACATGCCGCATGGGAAATGATCCGAAGAATTTTGTGACGAACCGCTTTGGACAGACGCACGATGTGCCGAACTTGTATGTCTGCGACGCCAGCGTCTTTCTGAACTGCACCGACAAGACCACCACCATCAGCATTCTGGCGTTCTCGCTGCGCACTTCCGAACGTCTGATCGAGAATTTCCGCCAGGGTGAGCATAAGGCCGCGTGAGCGACGAGCACACGGCGGCCGCGGAACTCCCACCGCACGCCAGAGCGAACGCGGCCCGTTTGCGGGACCTTGCAGCGCTGTTCCTCAAACTCGGCACGATTAGTTTCGGCGGCCCCGCGGCGCACACCGCGCTGATGGAGGCGGAGGTCGTCCGCAAGCGCCAGTGGCTGACGCGGCAGCAGTTTCTCGACATGCTGGGCGCGGCCAACCTGATCCCCGGCCCCACTTCCACAGAAATCGCGATCAACGTGGGCTTCGTGCGCGCGGGCTGGGCGGGACTCTGCGTGGCGGGAGCAAGTTTCATACTTCCCGCAGCGCTGATTACAGGCGCATTTGCATGGGCCTACGTGCGGTTCGGAGCCCTGACGCAGGCTGTGTCGGTGCTTGGAGGAATCAAGGCGGCGGTGATTGCGGTAATCGCGATCGCAATCTGGCGTCTGGGAAAAACGGCGGTCAAGGATGTCGGGCTGGCCGTGCTGGGCGGGTTGTCGCTGGCGGCATTCTTTCTGGGCATGAATCCGATTGCGATTCTGTTTGGCGGCGGGCTGGTGGGCATGCTGGCGCGACGGGCTGCGAGCTTTCGCGCCGCCGGGGCTCTTCTGGCTTCGCCGCTGCTTCCGTGGCGAGCCTTCACCGTAAGCGCAGCCGGAGGAACCTGGGTTCCATGGGTGCGCTCGTTCGGAGCGGTCGCTGTGGCATCGGCCGCTGCCGCGGCAGCCCGACCATCCGTTTACAGGATCGGCCTGTTTTTCCTCAACGTGGGCGCAGTGCTTTATGGCGGCGGGTATGTGCTGCTGGCTTTCCTGGAGCAGGGGTTGGTTCAGCAGCATGCGTGGCTGACTCATCAGCAGTTGCTGGATGCGGTGGCGATTGGACAGTTCACGCCGGGGCCCGTGCTCTCGACCGCGACGTTCATCGGCTACATTTTGGGAGGCGTGCCGGGAGCAGCGGTGGCGACAGTGGCAATTTTTCTGCCGTCATTTTTCTACGTCGCGCTGCTGGCTCCGGTACTGTTCCGGCTCAGGCAGTCCGCGTGGATGGCGGCGTTTCTGGATTCCGTGAATGTGTGTGCTGTGGCGCTGATGGGTGGCGTCACGTTCCGGCTGGCGGCCGATGCTTTGCGGGGATGGCAGGCTTGGGGGATCGCCGTGGTGTCGCTGGCGGTGTTGTTGCGCTGGAAAGTGAGTCCCGCGTGGGTGGTGCTGGGCGGCGGTGTCGCGGGGCTAGTCGTGGCCGCCTTCCGCTGAGGTGTTAGTCTCCAAAACAACTTCCAAATCTAATCCTGAGGCAAAGAAAAATGAGGCTACGCAAAGTTGTGGTGGGAGCAATGCTGCTGTTCTTTTGTGTTGCAGCAGGGGCGGCAGACCGCAAGTACATCGTGACGCCGCGACCGGCAGACTTCAAGGGGCTACCGTTCAGCGACGGGGTGCTCGTGGGCAACACTCTGTATATCGCCGGCCACATTGGGCTGGACGCAAAGACCGGGACGCCGCCGGCGAGCGCGGAGGATGAGGCTCGACTGGCGATGGACGCGATCAAACAGACGGTGGATGCCGCCGGCTTGTCGATGGATGACGTGGTCTCAGTGCAGATTTTTTGCACGGACCTGAAACTCTATGACACGTTCAACTCCGTTTACAAAACCTATTTCCACGGCGATTATCCAGCGCGGGCGTTTGTCGGAACGGACAAGCTGCTGCGCGGCGGGAGATACGAGGTCATGGGGATCGCGGTGAAGAGGGCGCAGTAGGCGCGCGCTGCTATTCGTTTTTTCTTCGCCTATTCATTTTTTTATGGTAAATGTATAGGCCATGCGAAAGGCCATTAACCATTTAAAGAAATCCGACCCCGTCCTGCGCGCCATTATTGAGCGCGTGGGGCCGTGCAGCATGGAGTTTGGAGTGCCGGAGTTTTGCAGCCTCGCAGAGGCTATTGTCTACCAGCAACTGAACGGCAAGGCCGCGGTGACGATCTTCAAGCGCTTTGCGGCGCTCGCGGGAGATCCACTCACTCCGGAAGGCATTCTCAGGCTGAGCGATGAGCAATTGCGGAGTGTCGGGTTGTCGAAGCAGAAGTCGGCATACCTGAAAGATCTGTCGGCGAAGACGGCGGCTGGGTTGCTCGACTTTAGGCGCCTGCCTGAACTGACGGATGAAGAAGTCATCCAGCATCTGACGCAGGTGAAAGGCATCGGCGTGTGGACCGCGCACATGTTCTTGATGTTTTCTTTGCGGCGTCCGAACGTGCTGCCCACGGGCGATTATGGGGTGCAGGTGGCCATTAAGAAACACTATAAGAAGCGCAAACTGCCCAAGCCTAAGGATATGGAGAAGATTGCGCGGGCTTGGGAACCGTACCGCAGCGTGGCTTGCTGGTATATGTGGCGGAGTCTGGATATCAAAACCGTTTAACCACAGAGGGCACAGGGGACACAGAGGAGAAAACAAGATCTTTGTCGCCTTCGTTTCTTACCTCTGTGAACCTCTGTGCCCTCTGTGGTTAAATGGTTGCCGATGAGCGATACGAAAATTCGAGTGTTGGTGGCGAAGCCCGGCCTCGACGGGCATGATCGGGGCGCGAAGGTGATTGCCCGCGCGTTGCGCGATGCGGGCATGGAAGTCATCTACACCGGCCTGCGGCAGACGCCGGAGATGATCGTCACCGCGGCGCTGCAGGAAGATGTGCAGGTGATCGGGCTGTCAATTCTTTCCGGGGCGCACAACGCCATCGTGCCGCGCGTAATGGACCTGCTCAAGCAGAACAAGATGGACGACGTGATCGTGGTGGTGGGCGGCATCATCCCAAACCAGGATATTGACGGGCTGAAGAAGATAGGCGTGGCCGCGATTTTCCAGCCGGGAACGGCCATGGACGACATCGTCCAGTTCATTCGCACGCACGTGAAGGGACCCGGCGTGCCGGCGGCCGGCTGATGGCCGAGATCAACGCGTCCCGCGTCCGGGAGATCCTCTCAAAAACCGTCGGCCCGGTGCCGTGGTACTGGAAAACCTTTCCCGCTTTCCGCTCGCTGGCCGGGCAGCGTTTCGTTTGGACCCATCACGG
>JADGNP010000066.1 GCA_017883425.1 Candidatus Sulfotelmatobacter sp.
TGGTCTGACTGCATCGGAGGAACGAGTGAACGTAGATCGCCGTTGGTTGGGAACATCCGTGGTACGAGTTCGTGTTCTGGCCGCTGGGCTGGTGCTGCTCGGGGCAGGATGCGCAGTTCTCGGGTGGGGTTCCCGCTCACGCCAAACCGCCGCGAACGCCGCGGCCCACCTTCCCGCGATCGCAGAGCAGGCGACGGTTCTACCTAGCCTGGTGGCGACGGCGCAGGGCTTGCCGAGCGAAGCCAACGGGGAAGTGCAGTCCCGGGCGCGTTCGCTTTTCGCCGGGCTGCCTCTGGTCTTCGAACCGAACCAGGGACAAGGGAATCTCGATGCGGCGGATGCGCGCGCGAAGTTCGTGACCCGCGGGTCGGGATACAGCCTGTTTCTGGGTTCCGAGGGCGCGATCCTGAGCCTGGTTTCCCGGGATCGGGCCAAAGAGAATCGGTCGGAGCGCGATTCGGGGAAGCGCGAGGCGTCGCAGGCCCGCGTGGAGTCGCTGCAGATGAAGCTGGCCGGAGCGAATCCGAACGCCCATGTAACCGGCACGGATCTGCTGCCGGGCAAGAGCAACTACTTTCTGGGGAATGATCCGGCGAAGTGGCGGCGTGGTGTACCGCAGTTCGCCCGGGTGCGCTACGAGAATATTTATCCCGGAATCAATCTGGTTTTCTACGGAAATCAGGGACGGCTGGAATACGACTTCCAGGTAGCAGCCGGGTCCGATCCGGCGCAGGCTGAGCTCGAATTCAACGGGGCAAAAGAGCTGGAGCTGAAAGACGGGGCTCTGGTCATCAAGGGCGAGGGCGGCAGCGTGCAACTCGAGGCTCCGCGCGTGTACCAGGAGATTGCGGGGCAGCAGCAAACGGTGGAAGGCAGCTTCGTTCTGCGGGGCGCCAACCGCGCGGGGTTCGCGATTGGATCCTACGATCACTCGCGCGAACTAGTCATCGACCCGATCCTGTCCTTCTCGACGTATTTCGGGGGCAGCGGAGACGAACACGCGACCTCCGTTGCGGTTGATGGAAGCTTCAATATTTACCTTGCGGGCTCGACGTCGTCGCCGAATCTTCCCGCGGCTGGGATATTTCAGACGACGCTGAATGGCGCGCAGAACGTTTATATCGCCAAGATCACGCCGCCGCTGGGCTCGCTCCCTGCGGTTCTTGACTATGTGACCTACCTGGGAGGCGACGGAACCGACAGCCCAGTCGGGATCCGGGTCGACGGCCGGGGAGATCCATTCGTGGCCGGCACAACTTCCTCGACCAATTTTCCGACAACCGCGACCAACGCCTATCAGCCCGTTCCCGCAGCGGGTAGCACGGGCACTTCTCACGTATTCGTGACCGAATTGCAGTTCGACGCCACGGTGTTGCTGTATTCATCGTACCTTTCCGGCAATGGCACCGACACCGCCAGTGGGATGACGATCGACGCGGCGGGCAACATTTACGTCACGGGGACAACAACGTCTACAGACGTATCCAGCGCTACCGACCAATTCCCGGCGAGCAATCTGCCCCAGGGACTGCCGTTCCAGAGCACTTCACGAGCGCCGGGCCTGGCCCAGTTTTTCGTAACCAAGGTGAACACGGCCGCGCCGCGGACCGGCAGCATCGCCTACTCGACCTATTTTGGGGGAGGGACCTTCGACACGGCTACGCCGGTGGCCACGGGCGGCGGGATCGCCGTAGATACCAATGGCAACGTCTACTTCACCGGCACCACGAACTTCCTCTACACGGGATGTTCGGGATGCAGCACCACCGACTTTCCCATCCTGGATGCTTACCAGCCCTGCCTGGATCAGGCGCCTCCGACCACGATCATCAATCCTGCGACGTGCTCGACCACCACGACTACGACAGAGCCGGACGCCTTCGTGGCGAAGCTCAATCTCAATCCGAACGTAGCCCAGGGACAGCAACTGATCTGGTCGACCTACCTGGGTGGCACTGGGACCGACGCGGGCACGGGCATCGCGCTCGATACCGGAGCGGCTAACGTCTATGTTGTCGGAACCACGAATTCCGCCGACATTGGGTCGAGCGCAATTACTCTGAACACTTCGGCCGCGTATCAACGCTGCCTGGACACGGCGATCAACCCGACACTAGGCACGGCCTGTACCAAGCCTACGGCTCCTTTCCCGAACGATGCCTTCGTGGCGCGACTGACCAACCCGACCAGCACAGGTACCATTGTGACCAACGTGGCGCTCAACTATTTCTCCTATCTTGGGGGAGCCAAAGACGAAGCGGGACTGGCGATTACAGTCGACTCCGGCACCGGGGCAGTGGTGACGGGATGGACCCAGTCGTCCGATTTTCCCGTTTTCCCGATATCCAACCCCATTCAGAGCGCTCTGAACGGCACGCAGGATGCGTTCATGGCCCGGTTGGACACGACCGCAGTGGTGGGGTCGACGACGGCGTCGTCGTGGGCGAATTACTTTGGGGGAAGCGGCATTGACCAGGGCACCGGCGTCACGCTCGATGTAAACCAGAACGCATATTTCGCCGGGGACACCAATTCGACCGACCTGCAGGTCCAAAAAGCATTACAGACGAACAACAACAGCAGCCCCGGCGGCTATGACGCATTTGTGACGCAACTGGGCACAGCGGTAACGCTGTCGATCAATGGAGTCCTGACGCTGGCCACGAACCAGGCCTTCATCAGCGCCGGGAACCAGGCAACGTTCACCTACACGGTGACCAACAACGGTCCGGATCTGGCCAGCAGCATCACGGTTCTCGACAATCTGAGTCCGGCGGTCACCATTGTGCCGCTCACCTTATTTTCCGCGAGCACCAGTTCCGGGCCCTGCGGAGGAGCCTCGACCAATACCAGCGTGAGCTGCGGCCTTCCGCCGCTGCAGCCGGGCTCGACGGCTACGATCACTATCGTGGTAGCGCCCACGCCGAACAGCAGCGGGAGTCAAGCCACATTCAACGGAGGTTCGGTGCAGGCGATAGGGCCGGGCAACATTGTCCTGGCGCAGACCTCGGTACCGGCGCAGATGTCGGACTACAGCATGGCAGTCAGCCCTCCGAATGGCAGCGTGCTGAAAGCCGGTGATACGGCCACCTATGAAGTGCAACTGACCCCGCATCCCATTTACACCGCGAATATCTCGCTGGGGTGTAGCGGCTTGCCCCCGGGGGCAGCGTGCAACTTCACCAGCAACCTGGTGACGCTGCAAGGGCCTGGGTCTTCGACGCTGAACATCACTACGACGGCACGCCCAGTGGTCACGCTCGCCGCCAGTTTGCTGACTCGACATTTCTATGCGATCTGGCTGGCCATTCCGGGTTTGACTCTGCTGGGGGTGGGAGTCGGAGGCGAGCGGCGCCGACGGCGCATCGTGGGAATGCTGATGTTTTGTGCTCTCTTCGCGCTGCTCCTGCTGCAACCGGCGTGCAGCAAAGGTTCCAGCACGCAAGCACCGGTAAGCGGAACGCCTCCCGGCAACTACACGATCACCGTCACGGCGACGTCCGGCACTGACACGAAGAGCGGCACCATCACGCTGGCAGTTCCGTAGATTTATAGGCGAGAACGACTGCAAAACGAAAAGCCTACGTCAAAATCCCCACTTCTCGCAAAAGACGCGAGAAATGGGGCACCCGCTGTCATGCCTCGCAGAGTAGTACTACGCTCCCGCTGAGAGCTTGTGGTGTCCCTTCGCTTCGGCGATGCCGTACTGACGGATCTTGTACAGCAGGGCTTTGTAGCTGATCTGGAGAATCGCGGCAGCCTGCTTGCGGTTCCAGTTGGTCTGTTCCAGAGCGTGGGTAATGGCCTGCGCTTCGGCTTCGTCTTTGGCGGTGCGCGCCAGAGACTTCAAACCGCCTGTCTCCGTTCCCCGGGTTGAGGAGTCTCCGGGCACTCCGCCACTGCCATCGTTTCTGGGAAGCAGTTCGGTGACGGCGAGGTTCTCATCCCCAAGAATCAAATAGCGCTTCAGGAAGTTATTCAACTCGCGAAGATTGCCGGGCCAGGAATGATTCTGACAGGCCTGCAGCAACGCGGGAGAGAGCGGGAGCGGCGCGCGCGCGTAACGCTCGGCCATGCGCGACATGGAGTGCTTGAGCAGGATGGGAATCTCTTCCTTGCGCTCGCGCAGGGGTGGAATCTGCATGGTGAAGGCATTCAGACGGTAGTAGAGATCCTCGCGCAAGCGCTTGTTGGCGAGGGCTTCGGGGATGTTGATATTGGTTGCCGCCAAAATGCGCACATCGACCTTGATGATGGAACGGCTACCCAGGCGGGAGAACTGTTGATCCTGTAACACGTGCAGGAGTTTGGCCTGCAGGGTGGGTGGCATCTCGCCGATTTCGTCGAGCAGAATCGTTCCCCGGTTGCACAATTCGAACTTGCCCGGTTTGGCGTGGGTCGCGCCGGTGAAGGCGCCCTGCTCGTAGCCGAACAGTTCGCTCTCAAGGAGGTCGGCGGGAACCGCGGCGCAATTGACCTTGAGGAAGGTGCGATGGGCGCGCGGCGAAAGCTTGTGGATCAGCCGTCCGAGGACTTCTTTTCCGGTCCCGCTCTCGCCGAGCAGGAGCACGGGGATGTCTACATTGGCCACCAGCGCGGCCTGCGAGCGGATCTTGCGCATCTGCGGGCTGGCCGCGATGAAGAAGACGTCCTCGGAGAGTTCTTCGATTTCTCCGCTGTAGGTCTGTTTTCCCTGGCCGAGGCTGAGATCAATGACGGCATCCAGTTCCGCCTTCTGAAAGGGCTTGGTGAGGTAGTCCAAGGCGCCCAACTTCATCGCGTGTACGACCTTGCGCGTGTCGTTGACGCAGGACAACATGACGACCTTGACGCCGGGCTGGATCTGGCGCATTTGCTCGAGGGTCTGCAAGCCGTCGATGCCGGGCATGAGGACGTCGAGCAACACCAGGTCGGGGTGGAGGCCTTTTTCCACGCGCTGCAGAGCTTCCTCGCCGGTGGTTGCGGTTTCGACCTTGTAGTCGTCCACTTCCAGCAGCGTCTTGATGTAGCGGAGCATGCCGGGTTCGTCGTCGACCAGCAGGATCTTGGCGGTTGGTTTCATCGATTTTTCCCCTTGCTGGTGGCGGCAACGGCCGGCTTGTAAGGAATCAGGAAAGAAAACTTGCAGCCTGCGCCGGGATCACTCTCGACCCAGATCTTGCCTCCCATGCCCTGCACCAGGCGGCGCGCGATGGCGAGACCTAAACCCATGCCTTCCTGAGCTTCGGTGCTGGGGAGGCGGAAAAAGTCGTCAAAAACTTCCAAGTGGAACTCCGCGGGGATCCCGGGCCCCGTATCGGAAACGCTGACCTTGACGGAGTTGGGATGAGTTACGTTCTGGCGGCGGCGCTCGGCGTCTGAAGGCTGTGCCGCGGCACGGCGTTCCCACATATATGGCTCCGCGTGCAGCCACACGGTCCCGCTCGGAGATGTGAACTTGAACGAATTCTCCAGCAGGTTCGAGATCACGCGTTCCAGCTTGGGGGAATCGAAGGGGAAGACCGGCAGCTTGTCATTGGCCAGAAAGTACAGCGCCAGCCCCTTTTCCTGAAAGCGATTCGACCACAGGCGGCACATGTCAGACAAGCAGTCGTTGATGTTGCCTGGCGCGAACTGCATGCGCAGGCCTCCCGTTTCAAGGGCGCTGTAAGTCAGGAAATCCTGAATGAACAGCTGCAGGCGCTTTCCGCTGGCCTGCATGTCGTGCAGGACTTCGCGCTGGCGGTCGCTGAGCGGGCCCAGCTTCTCACTGTGCAACAGTTCGACGTAGCCATTCAAAATCGACAGGGGGGTTTTGAGATCGTGGGCGGCAGAGGCCAGGGCGTTGGTGGTGCGCTGGAAACGCTCGCGCAGTTCCTTGTACTCCTGCAGCAAGTTTTCCGGGCTGGGCACATCGTCATCAGGACGGGCAGCAGCAGTTGGCATAAGTTCCGAGGTTCCTCCCGCTTCAGAAACACACCTGTTCTTTTGGACAGTGGCCATGAGGAAAACCCACAGGTTTAAGCGGGGAGAGGGGAACCGGACCCGTCATTTCAGGACGAATGCCAGTAACAAAATCGTATGTCAGGCGCAATTTGTTGTCAACGGAAAATGCACGGGAATTACCCAAGTGTAGCAAAAGCTTGCACTTTTAGGAGTTTCAAGCTCGCGCGGTCCGGTTTTATGGAACCGAACAGAAAGCGAATAGAACAGCTGAAAACTCCCGCTCCTTTGTGGTTTTGCGGTCGGAGAGGGCGGGAATTTGGTCTTCTTGCCCGGGTTCCTCCGGTATTTACCTGAGATTTGGCCCCTCAGGTGCTCCCGACGCAAGGGTCAAGAGCTAAGTAGAGGTCTGCATGAACGGCGCGAGAGCGGGAAACGAGCGGAGGAAGTGGCCGAGGTTGCCGCTTGCGATCCCGGTTTTTGTTCGTAGCCACGATGGAAAAGGCAAAGACTTCCTGGAATTTGCGACCGCCCTGAACGTGAGCGCGGGCGGAATGTTGGTCGCGATACGCCGGATTCTGCCCGCAATCGCCCAGATCCGGCTTGAGATTCCGAGCGCCCCGGTGGCGGCCTTGGCCTTGTTACCGAGAGCTTCGCGGAACCTGCGCGCCAAGGCGCTCCGCAGCACGCCCGCGGAGGGCTACTATTTGCTGGGGCTCAAGTTCGCGCGACCGCTGCTGCTTTCGGGCAACCCCAATGCCCGGCGGCGAAAAATCGCTTCTGCCGTGTGAAAATGTTTGCGCATAGTCCCGCGAAAAGTGGTACCCTTGGGTCCGTTCCCTGATTACCAGGGTGTGCCCGTCTGGCTCTTTGGTAAGTTGATACTCTTCAACGACATAAGTTATGTTTGAGTGGTCCGCAGTGGGCCAGGCTGCCTTTGGCGCTCCGGGTGCAGGGTGTTGACTCTCCCCCCAGTTGACAGAAACCAGCCATGACAATCAGCAGTGTGAATACGCTCGTCCAGCCTTTGGGGGAAGTGCCGCCTGACGCAGTCGTTTTCGGGCGCACCGAGGCCATGCAGGCCGTCCGCGACCGCCTGATGAAACTGGCGAGCGCCAATGTCCCGGTACTCATCCAGGGCGAGAGTGGAACCGGCAAGGACATCATCGCGCGCATGATTCATGCGGCTTCTCCATGGCGTACTGGGCCGTGGGTGAAAGTGAATTGCCCGGCGATTCCGAGCACGCTGCTCGAAAGCGAATTGTTCGGCTATGAAAAGGGAGCGTTCACCGGCGCCTATGGAATGAAGCCGGGCCGGGTGGAGATGGCGCACCGGGGCACACTGTTTCTCGACGAGATTTCAGAGCTGGATATGTCGCTGCAGTCGAAGTTGCTGCAATTGCTGCAGGACGGACAGTTCTGCCGTATCGGCGCGCAGGAAGACAAGAAAGTGGAAGTGCGGGTGGTGTGCGCGACCAACCGTAAACTGGAGCAGGAGATAGAAAACGGCACATTCCGGGCGGACCTGTTTTACCGCATCAACGTGGTGAATCTGCACCTGCCTCCGCTGCGGGAACGGGCGAGCGACATTCCTGAACTGGTGGCGTATTTCCTGGAGTATCACAACCGGAAGTACAACTGCAGGGCCCGAGCGCTGTCCAGTGAACTGATGGCGGAATTGCGCAAGTATCACTGGCCGGGCAACATCCGGGAACTGGAAAACTTGGTCAAGCGCTACGTGATTCTGGGGAACGAAGAAGTGATCTCGGCTGATCTGACGCCGCGGGATCGCGATTTCTTCAACGCGGAGATTCCGGTCGACGGCCAGATTTCGCTGAAGAAGCTGACCCGCCAGGCGGTGCGCGAGTTAGAGCGGAAAGTCATCCTGAAAGTTCTGCAGAATTGTCACTGGAACCGCAAACAGGCGGCGCGCGCGTTGAGCATCAGCTACCGCGCCTTGCTCTACAAGATCCGCGAAGCAGGACTGCCCTCGAATCGGGTCGTGAAGCGGCGGGAAGCGGACAGCCCCAAGCAGGACATAGCGGCGGACTGAGGCGCGGTTGGGTTTCGCCACTTGCCGCGCCGGGCGCGGCTTCTCCCGGGTTTTTGCGTTGTTGCGCAGACATTTTCATCTCCGGTCTCGCGCCAAGTCATCGAATCTTCCATAAGTACTCATCTAACCAAGGGCTTACCGAAACGCGGACTTTGGTACTCGGGGTGCAAATTAAGGGTTGTACCTTAGTTGTTTTCCCCCATAAGGTGCGAGCCACGCGTCGTTAATCATTAAGGACTCGGGCGAAGTAACTCCTAGGAGAAAAGTACAATGAAGAAAATCCTTTTGCTTGCTGTCTTGGCACTGGCCCTGCCAACGGCAGTTTTTGCCGGCAGCGGCGTAGACTACACCAACAGTGGCGGCACCTTGTCGGGTTCGAACAGCGGACTCACGCTGAGCGGATCCGCCTTGATTGCCGTTAATGGGCTGAATGGAGGCGGGCTGATCACAGGTAACGACCTGGGCAGCGTTAGCTTCTCAACCGGAGCGCTCTCGAGCGGTGATTTGCAAAATGGCGGAACGTTCGCAGGTGGCGGGTGGTTTACCATCACTGGGAACGGCACCAACGGAGTTCCAAACGGCACCCTGTTCACGGGAACCTTTGACGGTCCTGTGACCTGGACGCTGGTGACTCTCGCCAACGGAACCCATAACTACACGCTGACGGGTGCGGTGTCGGGCACGAACGGCTCCGGATTCTCGGCCGTAGGTGCGACCGTGCAGTTGACGATCAACACCGGCCGCGGCTTCTTCAACGGCAGCACCACCATTTCGAGCGGTGACACGAACATCGTGGTTCCTGAACCGGGCTCGTTGAGCCTGTTGGGAACCGGGTTGATCGGTCTGGCTGGAGTGGTTCGTCGCAAACTGAAGGCCTAACCGTACTTTGCACTGCACTGAAAACAGAACCCCGCCGCGAGGCGGGGCTTTTGTTTGTGGTAATGTGCAGTAATCGGAGCGAGGCTAGCCGCGGAGTTCGGACAACGCTTTGCGGGCATCAGCATTGTTCGGGTTCAGCTTTACGGCTTTCTCCAACTGCTGGCGGGCCAGCGCGTTCTGGTTGGCTTTCTGATAGGCGAGGCCGAGGTGGCAGTGGATGTCGGCGTCATCGGGGTCGCCGCGTTTTTCGCCCAGCCGCAATGCTTCCTTAAACTGACTGATGGCGGACTGGTAGACGCCTTTCTGATAGTAAGCCCAGCCGAGAGTGTCGGCGGCGTTGGGCGAGTCGGGCATGCCGCGGCGCGCAGTTTGCGCCAAGCCCATCGCCACGTCGACGTTCCCACCCTGCTCCAGAATCACATAGGCGAGGTTGTTGGACGCGAGAGGATGATCGGGCGAAACGCTGAGCGCCCGCTGGTACATACCTTTGGCCTGATCCCAGTCTTTCTTCGATTCATACAGTTCGCCGGAAAGAATGTAGAAAGTGACGTCTCGGGGATTGTCTTTGATGGATTGCTGGTAGAGAGCGAGAGCCTTGTCGGTGGCGCCCTCCTGGACTTGCACCTTGCCGAGTTTCTCGAGGGCGTCGGTGTTGTTCTTGTCGAGTTCGATAGCCTTGCGCAAGGCGGCTTCGGCGCCAGGTAAGTCCTTCTTGCCGTTGAAGAGCGCGGTGCCGAGCAGATCGTAGAAATTGGCGCTGTTGGGTGACTTGGCGATTTGAGCATTGGCGGCAGCGATCGCCTTGTCAAACTGCTTTTGGGCGAAGTAGGTGTTCATGAGACCACTCAGGCCCTCGGCGGAGGATGGGTCCTTATCGAGCGCCTGCTGATAGAACTTCTCGGCCTCGGCGTAGTGTTTCTGCGCCAGCTGGATGTTGCCCATCTGGACGAGGGGTGTGGGATTCAGTGGGGCCCTCAGCATGGCCTGCTGCGCGTCCTGCTGAGCGTCGCTGTATTTCAGGCGGGCCAGCTCCGCGATCCCTTTGAGAATGAAGCCATCCGCCGAAGAAGGCTGGGCAGTAATGATCTGCTGCGCGGTTTGCAAAACCGCATCGACATCGCCACGGCTCAATTGCAAGGCAGCGAGTGCGCGTTGCGCATCGGTCAGATCCGGACGGATGCGGATAGCTTCGCGCCACTCCGACTCGGCCCGGCCTTCATTGTGCTGCTGGGCGAAGGCAATTCCCAACTGGTAGTGGGCAACGGCATTGTTGGGATCATTGCGGAGCGCGCTTTGCAGAGAGTCCACGGCGGCGCCGGCATCATTCTTACGAATCTGCATCTGGCCCTTGTAGACGAGGGCATCCACGTCGTGGGGGTTGGCCTTGAGGATCTCATTATTCAGCTTGGTGGCCTCGTCGAGGCGGTTCTTCAGAATCAGGAGTTGGACGTAATTCTTCTTGACCTGAGGATCTTTGGGATGATCGCTGTACAGGGAAGTGTACTCGCTGGTGGCCTTGTCGAGATCGCCCGTGGCGAAGTAGAAGTCGCCGAGCATGCGATAGCCTTCCGGGGTATCGGAAAGATCTTTCTTGGTTTGCCGCAAGAGGGATTCGATCTCGTCCCTCTTGCCTTCCTGCATCAGCAGGCGAACCAGAGCAGCGCGCGGCGCGGGGCTTTTCGGATCCACGCCGATGGCGTGCTTGAACTGCTGTTCGGCTTCGGACAGGCGGTTGCGCGACTGAAAGAAGCCGCCCAAGGCCAGTTGAGCGTTCATGGCTTTGGGATCGACTTCGGTTGCCTTCTTGAAATGATCCTCGGCCTTGTCGGGCAGGTTGGCGCGGAGTTCAAGGAGTGCGAGCAGCAGGTAGGACTCGGAGCGGTTAGGGTCGGCGGCAATGGCCTGCTGCATCTCTTGAATGGCGGCGGCAAAATCGTTTTGCGCCGCGTAATAGTTGGCCCAGGCCTCGTGGGTTTCAGGGTTATTGGGCTGCTTGTCTTTGAGAATGTCCAGGTGAGTCTTGGCCTGCTTGAGAGTGTCCGGCACCAGAGTACCGTCGGGATTCCTCACGGTGACCAGGAGGTTGGCGAGATCGGTATGGGCGCGGTAGTTATCGGGAGCGAGTTCGACGGTGCGGCTTAACTCCTGGAAGGCGCGGTTGCTGTCGCTCAACTTGAGATAGGCCTGGCTGAGCTTGTAGTGCGCCTGGGCGAAGCGGGAGTCGATCTGAACCGCATTGGAATACTGGATCGCCGCCTCGCGGTACTTGCCTTCGGCAAAGTATTTTTCGCCACTGTCGAAGTATTTCTGCTTGCGGACGTTGGGATCACGGGAGCAGGCGGTGAACATTACGGCGAGAAGCGAGCAAGCCAGCAGCAGACGGATGGAAACGGAGCGACTCATATTGGGTTCTCCATCGGCGGATGCGGGAGGCACAGGAGGGCATTCATCCGCACAACACCTCCATGATACTGCACGGTAACCGGGGAAAACAGTTACTGGAGTCATACAGGCAGTGTCTTACATTGATCGCAAGGGAGCAGAGGCGTGTATCAACGCGGAATGTAGCTATCCAGCAGTGGCCCGACGTTGCCGACGAAGGGAAGAAGGCGCTGCTGGGCGGTGTCAGCAGTCTCGCCGGGGTAGATCGGAGTGGTGATGCGCACCAGGGAACCGTCGCTGCGGTTCATCTTAATGGAGTCGGCGACCAGGTAGAACTTGGCCCAGTACTCACTGGCGACTCCGCGATCATGGGCCCAGAACCAGTAGAGAACGAGTTGCCGGGAGTCTCCCTTCGCGATGAGATAACGGTTTGCGGGGAACGGTTCGTGGCCCGGGATGGTGAGGGTAATGCGTTGGTTCTCGACCGGTAACCAGCCTGATCCGGGAAGGCAGTGCTGGGGGGAATGGATGGTATCGCCGGCGCGCTGGCTGCGGAAGTAGGCGATGAATAGATCAGTGTACTGGGTTTTTTGCGGGTCCTGATAAATGCGCAGAAGAAAGTCACCGGGCCCGAGTATATCGAGGACTTCCTTATCGATAGCAACGTCAGTGCCGGTCCAGCCGTCTAATTGCGCGGGAAACTGTTTCAACGTAAGACGAGGCGGGAAGACTTCGCTGCGCGCGCGTGCCTGCAGGAAGATGGCGGCGGCGGCGATCAGAAGAGCAGCTGCGAGGAAACGCGGGGTATGGTTGCTCACGATTCGCCGCCTTTCTCGGGGAGCACAACGCGGACCAGTCCGTGCAACGCGTAGAGCATGATCAGCGAAACGACGAAGATGATCCATCCCCAGGAAGCGTGGAAATAGCCCTCGGCCGCCTCGGGATCCCAGTACTGGACGAGCAATCCGGTGCCGATAATGCGGACATCGTTGGCGACAACCGTGATGGGCACAGAGGCGAGAGCGAGCAACCAGCGCACCCAGAGGCGTTTTTCCAGCAGATATCCGTAGATGATGGCGAGCGCCACCAGAGACATGAGGGAACGAATGCCGCTGCAGGCCTCGGCCACTTCCAGAGGCATGGCGGGAAGGTTGATCACGTTGCCTTCACGCAGAACCGGAACTCCGAGCAGCGGGAGCACGGTGGCGGCGACCTGCGAGGCCAGCAATTGCAGCGGGAAGGTGATCTGATTGAAGACGATGGTGGGGATGGGAATCATCATCAGCAGGAATGCCCAGGGGAACAGCACCGCGCGAAACAGATTCCATCCCAGAAAAAGGATCACGACTCCGGCCAGGACAAGCAGCAGCGAGGAGCGGGCCAGGAAAAGCTCCGCACCCAAGCGGCCTACGATGAGCACTACCAGGCCCGCCAGCAGTACGGCGACACCGGACCAGGAAGGACGGGAAAGGATCCGGGCGAGGCGATCGCGCTCCTGCCAGATCACGAAGGCGGAGAAGAGAGGAACGAAGAACCCGTGAGAGAAATTGGGATCGTGCCACCATTGGCCGACCAGGTGGATGACGGTGGACCAGTAAAGCCAGAGAGCAAGAGGCGCCAGGATGCCCAGTTGCCAGAGCGGAATTGCTCCGAGAGTCGCGGAGGTGCGCGAGATCGATGACTCGGTTTGCACGTGTTCGGTTTGCACCTGGATCACGGGAACAAGCGTTACGCGGTCGGGGAACTTCGAGAATAAGCGAAACGGCGCCGGTGTGCAATGCAAACTCCGGTCACCGAAGTCCCTTACTGGAGTAACTTTCGGACTGCGGCCGGGGCAAATATGCTTCAACTGTGGGTGGATGTCATGCTCGGCAATTGGAGCAGGGCAAGAACTGTTACGACGAAGGTGTGGCGAGCGTTGGCATAAGGAGCCGCCCACAGTGAGAAAAAGTTTTCCCACAAATCCTAGTTGGTTAGGTTAACCAGTTCTTAGCCAGGTCTCGGCTTATGCCTCACTTGCAGTCCATTCCTGCTCTAAGTTATTGAAAATAAGGAGTACACTGGAAAATTCTTCCGTTGTCTCCCGAAGCGTGGGTGGTGGCAATCCTCGTGCTATAAGACTGGACGGATTGGCGGGAACCGGGGGAAGAGCTGAGATTTGACTGGAAAGGGAAAAATGGGCAATTTATTGCCTAGTGGTGGACAAGGCGGCGGAGAAGGCTCATCAGCGGCGCCGGCCGGACTTGCGTTTGTGGAAGGCGTGAGCGCAAGCATGCGTCCGGTGGAGGCAGTGATCCGGGAACTTGCGCAGAGCGATGTTCCGGTTCTGGTGCTGGCCGAGACCGGCGCGGGCAAGCAAGCCACGGCGCAACGCATCCATCAGATGTCGCAACGGAGCGCGCAACCCTTCCGCTGGTTTCCGTGTTTAGGCTTGAGGCCTGAGGATCTGGAAGTTCTGCAAGAGCAAGAAAGCAGAGGGACGGGGACGATTGCAGGAACGATCTATCTGAAAGAACTGGCGGATTTGAGCGCGGAGTGCCAGGCGCGACTGCTGGAAGCGTTGCCGCAATCTCCGGGGAATGGCGTGGCGGGCAGCGAGCGTGCCCGGCTGATCTGTGGGAGCGCCAGCGATCTGGAAGTCGAAGTCAAACGGGGCCGGCTGCGCGAAGATCTTTATTACCGCATCAGCGGAGTGTGTCTGCGCCTGCCTCCGTTGCGTCAGAGGAAAGAGGACATTCCGTTCCTGATGGGTTATTTCCTGCGCAAGTACGCGCGGGATTTCCGCCATACAGTTCCTGACTTGAGCGCGGAAACGCTGCGCTTGTTTCTGGATTATGGGTGGCCGGGGAATTTGCGGGAACTGGAGGACGCAGCGCGGGTTTTGGTGGCGCTGGGAGATGAGCGCGTGGCTCTGGGTGGTCTGCGCGCTCTGCTGCGCAGGCCGGAGACAGGCAGCAGCAGCAGCGCGGGAATTTCTCTGAAGGCAGCGTCAAGGGCAGCCTCGCGCGAGGCGGAAAAGGAACTGATCCTGAACACCCTGACGCGCACGCGCTGGAACCGGCGGCGGGCCGCCGAGGAATTGCAGATCAGCTACAAGGCGTTGCTCTACAAGTTGAAGCAAATTGGATTTGAAGGATACGGAGCGTCGTAGCTCCGCGGAGAGAGTATGACGAAAGCGATGAAGTTCGCGGTGTGGATGGGGATGGGGTTGCTGGCGGCGGGAATGCTGGCGCAGGACAGTGGCGCGGACAAAAACGCCAAGCCGGCAGCGACGGCGCAGGCGCCGGAGGCTCAGTCCGATTCCGATTATGTGATCGGAGCCGACGACACGCTGCGCATTTCGGTTTGGAAGGAACCGGATCTTTCAGAAACCCTGCCGGTGCGTCCGGATGGCAAGATCTCGATGCCGCTGCTGAACGACATTGCAGCGGCCGGGCTGACTCCGTTGCAACTGAAGGATTCAATCACGGAGAAGCTGAAGAAGTTCATTGCCGATCCGCGCGTGACCGTGGTGGTGACGGCGATGAACAGCCGGCGCATTTTTGTGTCAGGCGAAGTTCTGCACACCGGACCGATGGCATTGTTGCCACACATGACGATGCTGCAAGCGTTGTCGCAGGCCGGCTTCACGCAATTCGCCAATGTCAAGGGGATTTACCTGCTGCGGACGGAGAACGGCAAGCAGGAGAAGTTGCCCTTCAACTACAAGGAAGTGATCAAAGGAAATCACCCCGAACAGAACATCGTCCTGAAACCGGGCGACACGGTGGTGGTCCCGTAAGGAACGTGATGAGCAAACTTCAGAGCATCTGGACCCTGGGCATGCTGGCCTGCGCGCTGAGTGGAGCGTGGGCCCAAGACAGTTCCACGCCGCCGCCATCGACCGAGCCTGCTGCGCAGAGCGGCCAGCAGGAGCCTGTGCCAGCCTATGGCCAGGAGAATGCGCCGCCTCCCATCAGCGAGAATCCGCCGCTGTCAGGATTGGACGTGCCATCGCTGGAGCCGCACGCGGCGCCGTTGAGTTACCTGCAACCGGGAGCGACGTTCAGCGAATCGGCGGACTCGAACGCGGGGACCTCCCTCGGCGGCCAGTCGTTCACCTCCGTCAGCCGTGCGCTGGGGAGCTTGACGCTGAAACGGTTGTGGAGCCACTACGACCTGGCTCTCGATTATGTAGGCGGCGTGGGGTACTACACGCTGTCAGGACAAGGTTTCAAGTCGCTGCAACAAATGGATCTCGACCAGAAGATCACCTGGAAGCGGGGACAGTTATCACTACGCGACAGCTTCAGCTACCTGCCCGAGGGGAACTTCGGAGGGTCCTATGGTTCGATGGGCTCGCAGGGGCTGTCGTCGCTGGGAAATACCGCTTTTGGCGGTTTCTGGGGAGGCAGTAGTCTGGGA
>JADGNP010000451.1 GCA_017883425.1 Candidatus Sulfotelmatobacter sp.
GACCTCAAGCACCAGCGCCTGATCGGCCTGATATGTACCGACCGCAGCCTGTAACTGCTGACAGACGCCAGGGGCGGATCCCGACGAGGCCTTGGCGAAGTCACCGGCCAGTGTCTTGATGATCGTAGCGTCGGCATTAATCTTCGCTGTCAGGTTTCTGTTCACCGGCTGGCCGTTGGCTACGGCGACGATTTGCAGAATGTCGATCAGCGCCGGTGCCGCCGCGGCCAGAATGGAATCGAGGGTCGACACCCAAGCGGTTGAACATGCGGTGCAGAACATGGCAAGAGACACCGAAACGACAAGAACTTTCCTCATAATGTCTTCTCCTCTGATTTTTCAGTCATTGAGTTACTTACTTGGAGTTGACACCGGCATACGGCGAAGGCAGCCAATGCGCCACGATGACGGCCAGCGGCGCAAAGATCGCCGCCGCAGTGGCGTGGTTCATCCAGAACGCAGCGATCGCCGGCGTGGCGGTATTCGCGAGCGTGGTAAGCAGGAGCACAACAGTGGGCAGATAAGCAGCGTACTTTTTCAAGATAGTATCTCCTTGTGATAGCGCTACACTTTGACGATTGGGGTCGTGGGATGAAATCGGTCAAGCCCTGATACCAGACTCATATGCCGCCCATGGCGAACGCTTCGTCAGGGCTTCCTGGCGAGATAACAATCCCTCTGGCGCCAGGCCAACGTGGACCCATCCGTACTCGAGGATGAGTTGGTCGTATTCGATCTCGGACCTCAGAATGGCTAGCGCCGCTTCCGTCGGCGTACCGAACGCGGGACAAACGAAGTCGCAAGCCAGGCCGCGACAATGGGCGCTCGTCGCCACTCCGCCCACAGCCTGGTTGATCTCTGCCGAACGGTAGCCGCTGTGTACGATGATGGGCCTGTCCCCAAGCAGCGTCCTAATTTGTTCCATGACCGTCACCACGAGTCCCAGGTTTGTAATGACGATCGGGATCGGAGTGTTGTCGAGCCCGAGCCGCGCCGCCGCTTCGGAGAAAGTAAGTTCCTCCAACGTGAAATGCTCTGAGATTTTCATGGGACTTTGTTTCAGTGCTGGTTTCCGAGGCTTACTGCAAACACATCCCCGCGCTGTGTCTGCATGCCGAGATCCTGCCAAGTAACACCCGCACAACTGGACGCATTGATAGAGTTCTGCCCTGGGCTGGTGAGGTCGCATACCGCGTCGCCTTGCGCGGTCGCGGTCGTACCAGAGTAGGAACTGGGCGTCGATAGTCCGCTGGGCATCCCGCTAAGCTGGAATGTGGTAACAGATCCGCAAGCGCTTCCAGGACAGTTCGCGCCAACCGTCCCGGTGACCGCGAAAGTTCCGTTCCATCCGGTGTACGACCCCGTAAATCCAGCGACTGTAACCAGTACGCCGGTGTTCAGCGTCAGACCAGGATTAGATACGGTAATAGTTCCGGTGGTTCCAGCCTCTGACACCCCTGTGATCGTGAGCGGTGTAACCGTCGGAGGGTTCGTATTCGCGAAGCATGATCCTTGTTTAAGGGTGCCCCCGACGTATACCAAACACGACGGCTGGTTGCTGTTGAGGCTCGATTGCGGGCCAGTTGTGCCACTGGTGAGCGCTTGGAACACATCGTCAACCGCGCTGCTGCCACCCGTTCCTTCAATTGGATTGATCATGTTTCCAGCCACATAAGCCGTAGACGCAGCCCACGGCAGTCCACAGAGGCTGCTCGGGTTTGCTGGAACCGCCGTGACCGCCAGTGTCTGGCTGTACGAGCCGCTGCCTGAGTAAACTGCCGGTGCGCTTCCGGTTTGGGAGCCGAGTTGGCAATCATCATCGGTTGACCAGAACAACCAGTTTGCGTCCTGCGAGTATTGGCTGATCTGAAACTGCGTGGAGAATGAATCACTCGTGCCCGTCGCGAAGGTGTGCGTAAACTGCCAGACCGGACCGATGCTGTTAGGAGGCCAAGCGGCACAGCCGGCATTTACGGCTGGATCACACCCGGTTGGGCTGGTCGGATAACACGTCTCCATGTTCTGCCATGCGTTCCACGCAGGCCCAAGCGTGGCCGCGTTGTACGTCGTGCCGCATATAGGATAGGTGTCTGTGCCGGGATCACCCACCCAGCTCATGTGAGAGTCGAAGCCGTCAGAAATACTGCAGTCCGGGTTTTGTATCGTTGATCCCACGGTGACATAGCAGCCTGGAGGAGTAGGTGGGGTATTTTGCGGAATGCAGCCACTCCCGCTTGGGGGATTGGCACAGGCGTTCCCCAGTGGTTCTAACCAAGAACTGAATACAGGTGCAGTACCTACGCTCGCGGCATCGTAAATGCTTATGAATACTCCAGAGGAGTAGCCGCCAAACGACGAGCCGTGAAACGCAGCTACCTTGTTCGCGCCAATCGCCCAGTGAGTCATACCATCGTGGGCGTATTGCAGCGAGTTGTTCGTGTCGAACAATGAAGGAGTCGTCGTCCAGACCAGGAAGTTTTGCAGCGAATTACATGCAGAGTACAGTTCGGGGTCGAAAACAAGCTCCGCAAACAGCCCGTTGGAGCTGATCTTCTCGTTGTGGAGGAAGGACGGACAGGCTTGTCCGATGGCAGGGGGATCGGTGATCGCCGTCAGCGCCCCTATTACGGTCGAAGTAATACCTGAGCAGGTAAAGCCGTTGCCGCTGCCGCACGCATAGTCCGTCCAGATCCCAGTCGCGGTGTTCAACAGATGATAGACGTTCGTGATTGAATCGTACTCCAGCGCCCAAATCCCCGTGCCCTGGCCGACGGGGCTGTATTTGGGGCTGACGCCGTAAGAGTTGGTCGAGATGGCAACTCCATATTTGGACGGATTGCCATTGTAGAGAGTGTCGCGGCTGACCCCTCCGAGTGCCCGCCAGAGCTGTGCGCCAGTGGTCGGGATGTAGGCGGGTCCGACGTTTGTCCAGGTGATGCTGGAGTCGGAGACCGTAGAGAAAAAGTCAGGATGCCCCGAAACCGAAAAACTGGAGCCCGATGTGCAGGGAGCGCACGAACTGGCCGTGTTCTGGTAAAGGAACTGCGGAGCCGAATTCGTGCCCTTCCATACCACGGCCCCGCCGCCAGTAGTGCTTTCCTTGACGCTCTCGCTCTTGCATGATCCGTTCGTTATGAATCCTGGGGTTGAGCCCGCCGTGGTACCTCCGGTACTCGCCTTGTACATGCAGGCTGGGGACCCGCTGGAGATGATGTCTCCGACGTTGACGGCTACTCCACTTGTCCACGTTCCCGTTCCGTTCCACATCTCCGCTCCGGTGAGTACGTGGATGATGTAATCACCATAGTTGTAGGAGTGACCGGAGGACCAAAGGGACGAGTTGCCGGGATACGCAGGCAGTCCGTACTTGAAGTCAACGATGCAGGTTCCAAGGGAGTATGCCCCGGCAGGTTGTCCTGACATTGGTGTGTTGAGCGCAGTATTTACCGTGTAAGGACATACGGTGGTCGGGCTTGTGATGTCGTAGGAGTCGTTGCCGAAGGTGAAGAGTTTCGTCTTGTCTGTCAGGGAGAAACTCATCGAGCCGAAGTCCTGGGTCTGACCGGAACTCCCAGCAGGGCAGGTGAAGCTGCCACTGGTTACGCACAAATCCGTGGTGATGAATATGCCAGTCCCAATCGCCGTGCAGTGGCCTTGGTTGGCCCCGCTTGTATTGAACAGGCAAACACGCTCCATCGAGGTATCATCGAGGCCTACTAGACTCGTGTCCGTATTGGTCAGCGTGAACACACCGGAACCACCCATTCCGGCTGTGAAGTTGGCGTAGGTTCTACCGGGTGCGCTATAAGCGTCCGTGAGCCGAGTGACGGGGCTTAAATAGGCCGAGTTGCTGAACGTACTGCCATCCCAGTTCGCGTGTCCAAGGTAGGATGTGTCATAGGCCGTCGCGCCGTTGTTCTGCAACCCGTTCGTTCCCGATGCGCTGAAACTCGGACCGGGTGGAGTCGGGATCAGGTCCACCCCGTTGTACGCGCAAAAGTTTGGCGCAGCGCAACCGCTGCTGCTGGAGGCAACGTACGTGGCAGATCCCGAATACCCTGCGTGGCCCGAGTACGCAGCTTGCCCGAAGGCAGGAAGGCAAAAAATCACAACCGCCAAAAGCTTCTTCATCGCTTTTTGCTCCACATGAAATCGCATCCCTCGCTAAACCAGGGCGAGGCCCTTGCACAACGCAAGGGACAGCGCAGACCTGTGCGCTCTGCGCCCGGAGTCACTCCCGCCTTAGCTATAATGTTTGGTTGCTCTTCCCCCGCCAATTGCGCAGGGCTTCTTGGAAAGGGAACTATGCCGACTGACGTAGTCATGCCCCAGATGGGCGAATCAATTTTCGAAGGAACCATCACCAAGTGGCTGAAAAAGCCCGGTGACAAGGTCCAGCGCGACGAACCCCTGTTCGAGATTTCCACCGACAAGGTCGACGCCGAAATCCCCGCCCCCGCCAGCGGAATCCTTCAGGAAATCAAGGTTTCCGAAGGCAACACCGTTCAGGTCAACACCGTCGTCGGTGTGATTGGCGACGGCAGTGGCGCTTCCGCTTCCGCCCCTGCCAAGGCCGTTGCTCCTGCTCCTGCTCCTGTTGCTCCTGCATCCGCAAAGAAAGAAGCCCCGGCTCCGCCGCCCGCGCCCGCCGCCAGCGCTCCGGAGGACGAAGAAGATTCCGACGTTCGCTCTTCCCCGCTTGTCCGCAAGCTCGCCCGCGAGCACAATGTGGACCTTGCA
>JADGNP010000452.1 GCA_017883425.1 Candidatus Sulfotelmatobacter sp.
TCACGCTTGCGGTGGGAGGGTCTCTATGGGTCGTCCGCGGGACCGCAAACCCCGAAAAACATACGGTTGACAGCAACGGCTTGCCCATTTCGGCGCAGCTTGAGTAATTCTCGAATTATGATTCGTCTCGGATTGATCGGTTGCGGAGCACATTCAGCGAGCGGGCATGCCATCCCGCTTGCTCGATATAAAGCCGCGCATCCCGACGAAATCCTGCTGGCTGCCGTTTGCGACCTGCAGATTGAACGTGCGCTCGACTTCAGCAGAAAGTATGGCTTTCTGGCAGCTTATCGGAACGTCGACGACATGTTGAAGCAAGAAAACCTCGACGGCTGCATCGCCGTCGTGCCGCCGGAAAACATTTCTGAACTGGGAATCAAACTGCTGAACATTGGTATTCCCTGCGTGGTGGAAAAGCCTCTCGGCGCATCACTGGCCGAAGCGCAGGCGCTCCGTGATTCCGCTGCCGCAACGAAAACCTCGACCATGGTTTCCGTGAACCGTCGCTTCATGCCATCTCTTAACCGCGCGATCGAGTGGACGCACAATGCCGGCACACTTCGCTACGTGCATTGCACACTCGCCAGGCACGCGCGCCAGGAACCGGAGTTCCTCTGGGCCACGGTGGTACACGCGGTGGATGCCTTGCGCCACATCGGGGGAGAGGTTGTCGCATTTGACCTTCGCACTTTGAAGACGCCCGGGGGAGCAACAGCGTGGTATGCCCTGGACCTGCAATTCGAGAATGGAATCTCTGGCCGCGTTGACGTGCTGCCGACCGCGGGAATGGTCGAAGAAACCTACAATCTGTTCGGCGACGGCTTTCGCGCCTCGGTTACTTGCCCCTTCGGTCCACAACTCGGGTGGCGCTGCTTCCAGGACGGCCGACTGATTCAAGCGGAAATAGTCGCCGCTGAGACGCCTGAAGATGTGGTGGACGGCTGCTATGACGAAGCCGCGGCGTTTATTCGAGCTCTAACTGGCGGCGGCACGCCAAAGCCCTCGATTGCCGACATTTTTCCATCGGTTGAACTCTGCTTCGCGATCGCCAGGACTGCGAACGCAGGCGCCGCTACTTAAACAGAAGTCTTGCAAAATCGACTCTCAAGCGAGAGACATCAAACGCCTTTTCGCCAGCCGCGATCGTTCTCTCCTTTGAGTTCCACGGTGATTGAGCCGTCCGGATTGACCGGCTGTTCACATGCCCAGGCGATCGGCTTTTTCACACCACTGCGAATCTCAAGCTGGGCAGAAAGATTGACCTTGCCGCTGTAACCTTTAGGAAGCAGAAAGGACGCTTGCCGGAGGCCGCCGCCATGAGGATGTCCTGCGTCGAGCGCTCCGCTCAAGCTGATTTTCCCGTCGGGGCTTTCCAGGTGCAGCCAGAGCACTCCCGGTACTCCGGCCACTCCACGGTTGCTGATGCATACGATTACTTCAAAAGTGTCATATCTCTTTCGCTGCCACACCCAGGAAGGCCGCAGACGGTATCCCAGGCTGGTCCGGAGGCGTTCGAATCCGCGAGGGTAAATCTGGTTGTATCGCTCCAGATTGTCCGCTTCGGTCCACAGACCCCAGTAATTCGCCCGCACATCCAGAACGTGCAGCATGTAATTTTCCATCACGTTGATTCCGGTTGCGTCCGGTTTGAGTGTCTGCGTGTCGTACTGGCGCAAGTAGCCATCCTCAAGGATGGCCGCCGTCCAGGGCGGACGGTTGGCTAGTTCTTCGATCTGAATCGGTTCCTCGACGATAATGCTGTCCGATCGCATCCACGCGCCTGCCCGCACGGCCATGTCAATCACAGTGCGATTGCCGACGTTGCTGATATCCGGCTGCGTATTGACCGCGAGCGGCGTCTTCTTCCATGTGTCGAGTTGACGCGCCGTCATGTTCACGAAGGTTCGCTCCGCTATGACATAGTCAGGGAAAGGATTGGGAAAGTTGCTGGTGTGTCCTTCACCCCAGAACCCGTACTGCATCAGATCCATCCATTCGATCAGGGGATTGCCTTCAAACTCTGCCGCCAGTAGATCGTTCAACTCCGCGAATGCCTTCTGAAATTCGGGATGGTCATAGCGCGGCTCTCGATATTCGCCGTCGCCCTTGCCTGGAATGCGCCCTATTTTCACCAGCGGAATGCGCTCACGCAGAAATGGCGGAAGGGCCACTTGTTCCGGTTGGAATGATGTGTTCGACAGCTGAATTCGAAACGCGACGCGAAGTCCTTTGCGCCTGGCTGCGTCCATCGTCAGGGCCCAAACCGGATTGAGATCGAGCCGTCCAGGGCGAGATTGCACGTTGCGCCAATCGCAGCGAATGTAGAGAACATCCACGAACGGCAGGCTTGAGATCTTCTCCACGTGCTGCTCGAGTGTTTCCCGGCCCGCTCGCGCCGCCAGCGACGGCCCACTCTCTTCCCAGCTGTAGCCGACCAGTCCGAGTCCCGGATTACGGAGAGGCCGCTCGGATGGCGTAGTAAAGAGCACCGTTTGCCAGCCCTGATCCTGGTCGATATCAAACGGACCCTGATTCAAGCGTTCTCCGACGGGCGGACCAAAGCTGAGGTCGCAGCCTTGACCGAGGCTGGTTGAATCGCCGGCTCGAGCCAACGCCGGTAACAGTACTGCACCTTTCAGAAGATCTCTGCGACGCATTTCCGTGGTTTCCTCTCGGGGTGGAATCTTGTCAAAAGGCGAGAACAAAATCTTACGACAAACTGTAGGGCACCCAACCTCGTTAATTTTCCACGCGGGTGCCGTTGAGGATTAGAGTCAATCCTCCGGCGTTGTGCGCGACGCTGACATCGGCGCAGTTGTTCAAGATAAAATCCGCACCCGCGCGCCGCAACTCTGCCTCTTCGACGGTGGTGCGGAAAGCAATGACCCTGGCCCCAGCCGCCTTGCCGGCGCGGATCCCTGCCGGAACATCTTCCACGACAACACACTCGGTCGGGGGGAAGCCCAACCTTGTAGCCGCCGTCAGAAATGGTTCTGGATGCGGCTTGCCCAGCGTCACATCGGTAGAGGTCACAATCCGCTCTGGAACCGGCAAACCGGCTGCGCGCAGCCGGACTTCGGCCAGCGATCGCGTGCAGGAAGTCGCAATTGTCCAGCGCTTCGCCGGAAGCTGCAGCAGCAATTCGCGCGCGCCGGGAAGGGTTATGATTCCGTCCGCGTCCTGCATCTCGCGGCGCTCAATCTCGCGGTTTTCCGCCGCGTGGTCGGCATTCGGTAGATACTCCCGCACCGTGGTTAGACTGGGTCGGCCGTGGACGCGCGCAATAACCTCCTCGGGATCAAAACCGTGCTCCAGGGCCCATTGCCGCCAGACGCGCGTAACCGCAGGGGTCGAATCGATCAAGACACCGTCCAAATCAAACAGAACACCGCTGCAACGAATTTCAGTCATTTCCGGCCTTGTGCGACCGCGGGTAGAGAACTTTGTAAATTCTGATAAGAAAGCATTTGATTATCACTTTGCTTTCGTTTACTCTACCATGCGTTTCTAATTCTTTCTTATTGCATCGAAAAAAGGTTGGCCCGGTCTTGATGTCGGTTTCTTCCTACCCGCAAGCTGATTGGCGGCAGACGCTTTCCAGATCTCAGCCGATCGCGGCCGAAATGCTGGCGCGAAGCCCGGCAGAGCAGCACCGGCTGGGCTATTTCCATACCCTCCGCGAAATCTGCCAGCAGCCTTTGACGTGGATTCGTACGGGCGAATTAATGCGGCACTCGGCGCCTGCCTTGTCCCAGTTAATCGAAGGGGTTTCCAGCCTCACCTTGTCCGGTTCGGGCAGCTCTGCCTATGCCGGCGACTGTGTGCGCATGGTGTTGCGGAAGGAACTCGGCATCAACACCCAGGCCATCCCAGGAGGCACTCTCCTCACGCACGGCAGCGATGCTCTCGCCATCGGCAGACCCGGATTGATGGTGTCGCTGGCGCGCTCAGGCGACAGTCCAGAGAGCGTGGGCGCGCTCGCGCTGATGCTCAAGATCGAGCCCATGATCCACCATCTGGTGCTGACATGTAACCGGCAAGGAAAACTGGCGACCACCTTCCGGGATCATCCCAAGGTGACGGCAATCACACTCGACGAGCTCACAAACGACAAGAGTCTGGTGATGACCAGCAGCTTCACAAATCTGGTGTTGGCCGCGCGCTTCCTGGGCCTGGTGGGACATCCCGAGCGCTATCAAGAGATCTGTGAACATTTGAGCCGGGTAGCCTCGGAACTAATACATGAGCACCTTGGGACGCTGGCTGAGGTGGCGAAGGCTCCTTTTAAGCGTGTCCTGTTCCTAGGCAGCGGTCCGCGTTTTGCCGGAGCACGCGAAGCTGCACTCAAAATGCTGGAAATGACGGCGGGGCGGGTCAGCACCATGTGCGAGACCTACCTCGGCCTCCGCCACGGTCCTATGAGCTACGTTCACGACGACACTCTGGTGATGTGCTTCCTATCTTCAGATCCGACGCTGCGGGCCTACGAAGCCGACCTGTTGCGTGAACTGGATCAGAAAAGGCTGGGACTCCTGAAGGTCATTATTGGCGAAGATATACCGGTCCAACTGATCCGGAGCAATGACGTGGCGATCGAGAGCCAAAGCTTGGGTCGGCTCGGAGACGAAGACTCTACCGTGATCTGTGTCATTGCGGGGCAACTCTTGGCCTTTTTTCGCTGCCTTGGCGAGGGATTGCGCCCGGATTCGCCTTCCGAAGACGGGGTTATCAGCCGGGT
>JADGNP010000453.1 GCA_017883425.1 Candidatus Sulfotelmatobacter sp.
CCGAGGCGTGCAAACGCGGGGACCGCAAGGGAGATAACAGGCGTACTCAGAAATTCTCTCCGTTTCAGTTCATTCACTTTTCATAGCTGACCGTAATTTCCGCATTTCCTTTGACGGGGAACCGGGCATCGATGTACCTGCTCTCCTCGATATTCCCCTGCGTGTGGCGGAGGAGCCTTCCGTTCACGTGGAGGGAGCGCGCCCGCACTCCCGGGGGGAGGAGGAGATGGAGGTCGACATTCGCTTTCGCCCGGATGCCGAGAGCCACAAGGCGCTTCCCCTCGTCGTGGCGATAGTCGTACGCGAGGCCGGCACCGGATGCGGCGTACGAGGCCGCAAAGGAGACCTCCGGGCATCCGGCCGCGGCCCAGCGGGGAGAGAGCCTGACATCCCGGAACAGGCTCGAGGTGTCCACGACCCCGGCGAGTCCCTCCATGAGCGCATAGAGCATGGCAGAAGAGCCCCAGCCATCCGTCGGGGAGGCATCGGGGCTCGTGCTCGTTTCAATGGAAGAAGGCCGCCCGTCAGGAAAATACCAGAGGTACGTCTCATTCCCCCTCGTGAGCTCCTCATAGCGCAGGAGCTGCGCAACGCCGTAGGCCTCCCGCCCGTGTTCAAACGCGGCGCGGGCAAGCTCACCCCCCACCAGAGGCATGAGGCCGCCGTTGCAGTAACTTCCCGGAATGAGCTTGTCGTCGCCGAACACCCCGGCCGGGAACGGCGGATCCACGCTCACCCAGTCGGCGGCGAACCTGTTCGCTTCTCCTCTGCGCCTGTATTCGTCGATGATCGAAACAGCCATCGGGTGGGTCGCCAGTCCCCGGTTGATGTCCATCGGGTTGCTGATCGTGAGCTGGGCTTCAGGGTCGACGCCGTGGCTGCCGACTCGGGCAGGCGCGTCCGCACCGTGATCATGGGAAACTCGGCGCCACGCGTTACCTGAATCATGTGCAGGTCGCGGTTGCTGTCGCCCGAATCAAACGACTTCACTGGCACCGCAATCAGAAAATCACATTGCCCGGAGTGGCAAACGCCCTTGCCCCGCGCCCCATGGCTCACACCTTCACTCTGGTGCAGCGGATGCGACACGTGATAGGTGAGAGTGCACTCCGCTAGAACCCATTGGCTGTCCGCCGCGAACAACCTCGGAAGCGCCAGAAGCAGGAAGGCCGCCAATATTCTCTTGTTCATATTGTTTCAGAACCAGTCGTGCTCAGAACTTCACTGACACCGACAAAAGTGCGGCTCCAAACGCCCCCGCCGTCACGATAGCCACCGGCCCGTGCGCAGCGGCGATCCCGTGGACCTTTTCTCCTTTGCTCTTCTGATCAAACGCCATCGCTCCCAGGATCGGCGTCAAAATCATCCCCGGGCCATGAATCCAGGCCAGGGCTTTGTGCAGGCGAATGGGCCCGCGAGTTTCTGTTCCTGCCACCTTGGGTGCGCGGATCGCGTAGTAGGCGCTCATAAAGTACAAGTCCCCCGTCACCGCACCGAGGGCCACGTGCAAATCGCGCGAGGTCGTGCTGGTGTTCTTGCCCCCAGCGTTGACGGATGTGATCAGCGTGGCCAGCAGCGGAACGGTCGTGATCAGACCCAGCCGTTGGTGGATCTTCAGCATGTGGGTCCGTTTATCGAGCAACGCCTGCTCCTTGGCGTTTCCTTGCGTCGCCGTCGAAGGGAAACCCAGATCCTCCAGCGAAGGCGCTGTCTTGCTGCTAGAAGGAGCATTCGGCAGGTTGTCGGCAGGCGCAGCCGTTGGATTGTTGCCTGGTACTCCCAACTGACCTTGCGGGGTAGTCAGAGTCAGGTCCGTCGTCTGCGTGGCCCCGGCCGCGAGCATCACTTTGGCGGCTTGCGTGTCGAATCCTTCCGCGGTGACGGAAACCTCATAGTCGCCGGACGCGAGATTGGACACGGTGTAGACTCCGGTCGAGTTGGTCTGGGTCTCTGCAGCTTGACCGGTGTACAAATTCTTGACGGAGACTTTCGCGTTGGCCACGATCTTCCCCGAAGCGTCTGTGACGGTGCCGGACAACGTGGCGTTTGGCTCCTGCGCCCGCAAGGGTTCAGAGTTCAGTACAAAAATTAGTACAAGGCCCGCGCCAAAGACGACCTTCGCTGCTTTCGCTTTCATTTCAGGTTTCCTCTGGAATTGCCGAGACTGACCGCTCCTGTATTTGTTGGGAGATGCTGCGAGCAAGGTAGGGGATGTATCGCCCCAAGGTCGAAGAGAGCCTTTCCCGCTACTAATGCCTGGATCGGCCACAGTGTGCCTTTCTCCCATAGCTCGCCTAGACTTCTACAAGCGGAGTATCCGCGCTGTCAATTCAAGCCCCTTAGCAAGGGTCTGCGAACGCCACACAGGAGAGGATTATGCCTCACGCGTTGGGATGCCAGACAGCTCCCCGAATCGTTGTATCGCGATAACGCTCATCCTATGAAAAAGGATGTCAAGGAAAAAAGCATCTCCCCGCCCCTCTGAGAGATGCGGGCGTGGTGACTTACATCCAGCCCCACCTCATTCCTCACCTTATTCTTAGAGGGGGTATTGGTTTGGTCGCTTTGGCTCGCCGCACGTTCCCGCGGCGATGCCAACCCCAGTTGCTTGTCCCAACTCGACGGTTTCATGAAGTCAGTGGCGCTCGACGCCGTTCGGTTCCGAAGCTACGCAAGCTAAGCGTTGGCGTAAGTGCCAACCATGATCCTATGTGAGGCTCGAGGCCTACAGCTTTTTTGGGTTATCCGAGGGGGCATAGGATTGAGCCGGAGACTCGGTGCTGGACTACAGCACACAGAGTGCCTGAATGAGCGTATGGATACTCTCCCTCGAACCCGAGCTTCGCAAGAACCGATGGGCCACCACCGAGGCATGAAAAACCTTGGGAGATCACCTAGGTTCTATGCGATGCTCAAGCTGCTTGCGTCTTCAGTCGTTCGACGTCGAAACGTTCCTCCTTCTTCCAAAGTGTTAACGTAATGGCCGCGATCTTGCGCGCCAGTGTCAGACGCGCCATCTCCGGCTTCATGCCCTTGGCCAACAAACCCGCGTAGAAATCGTGGAACGGTCCTCTGCCACAGCTGGCCCTGGTGGCCGCACTCTTGAAGATCTCTTTCATCTCATGGTTGTGATTTCGATTCAGACCACGAATCTGCTGGGGTTTCTTGGCGCGTTGCAGTTGTCCGCTCACAAAGCGGTATTGCGCACTGTCGTGGGTCTCAATGCCCAGCCCACTATACGTCCACAGTTGCCGTTTGCTGCGGAACCGGTGCGGGGTTTGCATCAGCGCCAGCAAGCGAGCGGCTCGAATCGGACCGATGCAGGGAATCTGGCGCAGCAGTTTCGCGGCTTTATGTTTCCGGCTCTCGGCCAAAAACTCGGGTCGCAGGTTTCGCCGCAAGCCCTGCAGCCCATCCAGCTGTTGATAGAGCAGCTCCGCCCGGCGGCGCACGCCGGCTTGCGGAATCTTGCTTAACCATTCCTCTCGACAGCACGCAGCATAAACCTGGGTGCCGGCACAAGGAATGCCCCAACCGCGATACAGCGCCTTCAGTCGATTCATCACTCGCGTCAAATCTTTGCTGATGGTCTGATAACTGCGCCCCAACTCGCGTAGCGTCCGTAGTCCGTTTTCCCCGTGGTAGACCGGTCGCAGCATCCCGGTGCGCAATAACTCGGCCAGCTTCCGCGCATCCACCTTGTCGCTCTTGCTGCCCTCCTTTAACAAGGCATTGCGCCGCGGATTGCAGACCACAATGTGCTGCACCTGCGGCTGCAGCAGATCGTACAGCCAGGCGGCCCAGGTGCCTTCTTCCCAGGTCACATGCAGCTCGCCCCGTAGACCGTGGAGGAACTGCAGAATGCTGCTGGCTTTGGTTTCGATGACGGACTCCATCACCAGCTTCCCGCCCTCATTCAGGACGGCGATCACAATCGCTTCCTTGTGCACGTCCATTCCGATATATTTGACGTCGTAACTCATTTGAGTTGCCTCCTTGGGGGGAG
Organism: Candidatus Sulfotelmatobacter sp.; assembly: GCA_017883425.1. Taxonomy (GTDB): domain Bacteria; phylum Acidobacteriota; class Terriglobia; order Terriglobales; family Acidobacteriaceae; genus Sulfotelmatobacter. The sequence continues at coordinate 4,007 of JADGNP010000453.1, forward strand.
AGTATTCCTGCTAACGCTTATCTTTCCCCTCAAGGTAAAAATGCCATTCTCTCGCCGATTTTCCTATGTCCTTCTGCAGTCCTTTCGCACCCGATTCACCATTGCAGTTATTTCAAGCGCCGCCGTGGAGCGAAGCCCCTGCACAGCGCAGCGGAGCGGAGGCGGCGCCCATCACAGCCGCGACCTTCTGAAGCGGGGGCGCTTTTTCATAATGCATTGAGGGGTCTTGAGTGTAACTGCGATATTGCAACAGCTATCGACTATCCCCCGAAACTGAGCAGTGCTGTCGTCGGGTGTGGTTCGGAAGTTCAGGGACAAGTGGTAGAATCGACCCCCCTTGCAGAATCGGGCAAGGGCTGTGGAGGGGAAAATGCCGACTCAAACACTAGACCCAACTCTCCAAGAATTGCTGCGAGGACGCTATATCGCCACCCTCGGGACCGAGAACGCAGATGGAACCATCCACCTGACTGCGGTCTGGTATCTCTTCGAGGATGGCCGTTTCTTCATCGCGACCTCATCCAAAAGCCGGAAAGCTCGCAATATCGCGGCGCGGGCAAAGGCTTCACTGATGGTGGACGTGCGAAAGCTTGGAACCCAGTTCCTGGTCGGCGGTGTCGGTATGGGCGTCGATGTGCACCATGCCAACCGGACCTTCCGCTGCCAGCGCACGGAGTATCGGCAGGCTGATCGAATGGTCGCCTCCGGCACTCAGAGGTACC